>CAUYYY010000064.1:0-8602 GCA_963577165.1 Planctomycetota bacterium
CTGTAGTCTCGATTACCCGCGTCGATTCATCCGTGTCGAAAGATAGCTAGAGATCGTTACCTCGAGCGGTTGATCGGTACGAATCTGCACGTAGTCGGATTGCTGCTCTCGACAACCGGCCTTGATCTGCTTGAGATAATCGCCCATCTCTTTCAAATACGCTCTGCGCAATGCCTTCGGTTCGGTGAGCACGTCGGGCAATTGTTCCAGCCCTTCGAAGAGCGTCATCTGCTGGAAAGGAAAGTCGAGTTCGGCCGGGTCGAGCACGTGCAGGACGATCGCTTCATGCCGGCGGTGGCGAAAGTGTTTTAGCCCGGCCAATATCTCGTGGACATCGTCAAACAAATCGCTGATCACGATCACGATGCACCGTCGCTTGAACCTTTCGGCCAGATCGTGAAAGATGGGCCCGAGGGCGGTTTTCTCCTCGGCCGACGTCTCTTGCATCTCATGCAGCAGCGGTCGCAGGTGCGAGGGATTGCTGCTAGCCTTGGTGATGTTTCGAATCTCCCGATCGAACGTTACGAGTCCGACGCTGTCCTGTTGTTGCAAAACCAGATGCGCCAAGGAAGCGGCCATGGTTCGGGCGTATTCGAGCTTCGACATCGGTGCATCGGGGCCCTGGTAGGTCATGCTCTGACTGACGTCGAGCAGAAGGTAACAAATGAGATTCGTTTCCTCTTCAAACTGTTTCAAGTAATACTTGTCCGATTTGCCAAATACTTTCCAGTCGACATATCGCAGATCGTCGCCGGGCGAATACTCGCGATGTTCGGCAAACTCGATCGAAAATCCGTGGTACGGGCTGCGGTGCATGCCGGCGACGTACCCCTCGACAACGTATCGCGAGCGTAGTTCCAGTCCCTGGATCTTCGACAGCGTTTCAGGATCTATCGGATTCTTACTGGCGGTGGTCGGCAACGAATTCACCATGAGAACAATGCAAAAAGGAACCGCTGATGACCGCGGATGAAGAAAGGTTAAACGCAGAGGTCGCAGAGGAAACATTCGTTTATTTATTTTCTCTGCGATTTTCTGCGCCTCGGCGTACTCTGCGTTTATTGTTTTTGATTTTCGTGCCTTTTTGTGTTTTTCGTGGCTATCTTCCCTCGCTAAGCCGAACGAAAAACGCCGGCCTGATCGGCGGCGCGGCTCTTCTCGTTCTCCTCTGGAATCGTTTCGATTAGGTGCTGGATAATGTCGTCGGAGGTAATGCCTTCGGCTTCGGCGTTGAAGTTGGTAATGATGCGGTGCCGAAGCACCGGTCCGGCGACTGCCCGCACGTCTTCGCAGCCAGCATAATAGCGACCATGCAGCACGGCCCGCGCCTTGGCGCCGAGTACCAAGTATTGGCTGGCCCGTGGCCCGGCTCCCCAACGGACATAGTTGCGAACCATTTTCGGCACCCCGTCTCGATCGACGCGCGTCTTCCGCGTAAACTGGATCGCATAGCGGGCCACATGATCGGCCACCGGCACTTTGCGAACAATCTCGCTCAGTTGCACAATCTCACTAGCCGAAAGCGTGGGCGAAACCTCTGCCTGCGCGTCGGTCGTCGTCCGCTTGACGATTTCCAGTTCTTCGTGTTCTTCGGGGTAATCGACCCGCACGTGGAACATGAATCGATCCAGTTGTGCCTCGGGCAGCGGATAGGTGCCTTCCTGCTCGATCGGATTCTGTGTGGCGAGAACAAAGAACGGTTCGGCCAACGGGTGCCGCTCTCCGCCGACGGTCACCTGATGCTCCTGCATCGCTTCCAAAAGCGCCGCCTGCGTTTTGGGAGGCGTACGATTGATTTCATCGGCCAGCAAAATGTTGGCGAACACGGGGCCCGGCAGGAAACGAAACTCGCGCGTATGAGATACTTTATCTTCTTGAATGACCTCGGTGCCGGTGATATCGGCGGGCATGAGATCGGGCGTGAACTGAATACGACTGAATTTAAGCGACAAAGCGTCGGCCAGTGTCCGGATCATCAACGTCTTGGCCAGACCGGGTACGCCCACGAGCAAACAATGCCCCCGCGCAAACAGGGCCACCATCATTTCCTCAATGACCTGTTGCTGTCCGACGATGACCTTGCTCAGTTCGTCGGTGATGCGCGTGTAGGCTTCGTTGAGCTCTTTGACCGACCGCAGGTCTTGATCGTCGAGCATCCGTGTCCCTCCCTTATGTTCGAAACCGCTGCCTCGAAAGCGAAGCTCCTTGCCGCACGATCATTATAGCGGAATTCACGTAGGCCGGAACAAGCGGTAGCGCAGTTTCGGCAGTGGACTACGTACCACCACGCATTGCCGGAACGGCGCGGAGCTTGTTCCGGCCTACCTTGTTCGCTACTTGCTACTCACAAAGCCATAGAGCGTGTCCGAAGCGGCAATCAATAGATATCCATTGACCAGCAAGAGATTGCCGCCGCCGGCGCCTCTCGGTGTTAGGCGAATCGGCTGCTGGGTTGGTTCGGTTGTCGTACAACTGAAAACATGAATGGCATTTCTCGTCGGCCAGTAAATCTCGTCGCCGGCGATCATTCCTCGTCCAAATCCACGTGCGGCATCTTCCATGTCCGGCCAACGGCGCACGACTTTTCCGGTCGCCGCCTCGATCCACCAGAGATGGTCGCCGCTGGCGAGCAGATGCGAGCCACCGACGCCTAGCAGGTGAACTACATCGGTCGGCAGGGTGCTGGCCCAGAGGCGCCTTCCGGTTGTCGCGTCCAGCGCAAAGAGTTGTTGGCTGTCAGACGGCGCCACATAAACGGTTCCTTGGTGATAAACACATGGCGTCAGATCGCGGTAGAAATGGGCAGCGCGTCGCGATAGGTCGACGCTCGGTGCGCGTTGATAAAGGTTGATCCAACGAACGGCGCCGTCGTGAGTCGAGAGCGCGGCAACTGCGCCTAGATTCGTGTTGTAGTAGAGCGTATCCTCGGCCAGTGTGAGCAGATTGTGTGTGATCTCATCGACCTGCCCCCGTGCCGGTGTACCGGCCGCACAGATTTTTCGCCGCCAGCGCAATCGGCCCGTCTGTGCGTCGAGACATGCGACGTGCGCTTCCGGGTTTACGTCACTCTTCCGCATTCCGACATAGAGACCGTCTCCGTCGCAGACCGGCGATCCTTCGAAGGCCCACTGGTCGTCTTCGGGCGTTACCTCCCAAACCTTGGCCCCCTGACGTTTCAGATCGAGGCAGAGGAGATAGCCGCCCGGGCGCGTCCGCTTCGCTCCGGACCGATGCGCGGTGATCGGATTACCCATCCGGGCGTAAAGCTTGCCATCGTGCATGGTCATGGTGAAGCGCGAAACGCCCAAACGGCCGCGGACCAATTGCGACTCGGATCGCGGTTCGGTCGGATTCTTGGGCCGAAAGATGACGCCGTTGTTTTGGCCCCAAGCCGGCGTCCCCTTGTGCAGATCGTAGGCAAACAGATGTGTTTGATTGCACAGCAGCAGCAGGTCCTCGACGACGATCGGATAAAAACTGAGCAATCGATCCACGTCCTCGGCGATGCGACGTCGCGCGACCGGCATGTCGGCACTAGGCGGATCGTGCAGAACGAGATGCCGTGACCATGCCCGACCCTCCACGGCGCCGAACGATGCGGTCGGAGCGGTTCGCGCGGACGAACCGGCAAAGGTTGGCCATTCGGTGGACGGCGCGATCGGGGGCCATGTCTTGGAGCTAGTCATCAGGCGTCGCAGCGCCGTCACGTAGTTACCCGTGCGACCGCCCAACCGTCCCTCGGCTTTCGGATGGAGCCGCCGCAGAAGTTCCCATTCCAGAGTGGCACGCCGCGTCGCGCCTTCCAGGATCGAAACCAGCACGAGTCTGGCCCGCACGTCGGCGAGCGGAAGGTCCGTATCCGGATAGAGAAGCCCGACCGGTTGCTGGTCTGGCAGACTCGCGCTAATCTGTTGCCAGCTACGACGGGCTTCTCCATAGTGGCCCTTCTCCAAAGCCATTTGGCCCAGCGTCCACAGGGCATCGTCTCCGTGAGAACTGCAAAATAGCTCGTCCACCACTCGCCGTAGCGGGGCCGGATCTCGACGTTCGCGTCCCTCGGCGACCCACTGCTGTGCCAATGCGTCGACGCGGGACCGGTAGAGGGCGAGTGCCGGGGGCGGAAAGGAGGCTACCTGCCGGTGGCAAGAATCTCGCAGACTGATGTAAACGGCATCGTTGAGCCGGGCAACCTGCCCATCGACCGATGCGATCGCCCGTTGCGCCGTGTCGACCGCTTCGGCCCACTGCTCGTTCGCTAAGTACTCCGACAAGCGGGCCAGATGAGCGCGGAACTGGCTGTCCGGCTCATCCAATTCAACTGTGCCCGAAAGTTGAAACTGTTGATCGGAAAGGCCAAATAAAGTTTGGGCGAGCCCGGACCGAACGAACAGGCAAAGGACCGCCAGCAGCGCGACGCGGCCAGAAAGAAATACCACAGCACAGAACACATTTGAGGGGTTCTTTTCTTTCAAGTAGAATAACCTTCGATGATCCGCCCGATGCAAAAGGCGCTGGCGGCCGCTACGAGAAACACGAGCATCTCTTTTGTCGAGATCAACTCGCTAAGCTGGGCAAAGATGGAAACCGGTGGTACGATGAGTCCGGCCAACTGCAAGAATTTTCCGATCGCCGGCATAGAGCAAATACCACTTGAGCGTTCCGCCAAAATAGTCCGAGTCGGACAAACATGTAGTGTTCAGCTTGCACCACATCCCGAGCAAAATCGACGAAAATACGCTATACCGATTTCAGACGTGCTCTAGCCGTTTGGTTCTGGAAATCACTCGTTCAATGCCAGCACTTTGACATTCTTATACCATACCTTGTGACCATGATCCTGAAAGCCAAGGTAGCCGGAACTGGCAAAGATCGTGAAACCCGATTTTCGCGAAGGATATGAAATCTGATGTTGCTTCCCGCTGCCGACGGACGATCCAGAAATGATGGCGGCTGCGACAGAGGATACGCAGGATTAATCCGGGCGGCACTGCTCACCCGTATCGCCGTCGGCCCCTCTGTGCCAATATGACTGAGAATCGGCCGCTGCGCGTGCGCGTCGAATGCTCAGGTAGGCAAAGCTGCCGAACGTGCCCAGCACGACGAACGGCATCGACATCATAAACAGGATGCTATAGAAGTAGCCGGCCACCATCTGCTGATGAAGGGGATCGCCGGCGAGCGCCTCTTTGCACGTCGGGCAGGCAACGGCTGCCGCCGAAAGCGCCGAGACGAGCAGCAACGCCAACGCGATGGTCGACGTTCGGCATAGTATGAGTCGCAAGAATCGCATTACGTCAATTGTAGAATCTTATACTTCTGCTGGAAAGAGGTGATAGAGCATCAGGTACACGATCACACCCGTCACCGACACATATAACCAGATCGGAAACGTCCAGCGGGCAACTTGACGATGTTTTTGCCGCCGGTCCCGCCAGCCGAAATAGATCGTCACCGCCGCCAAAAACGGCACGACCGCCGCCAACACGACATGGCTGACCAGAATCGTGTAGTAGACGCTCCGGATGGCTCCCCGGCCCGTGAACGCGACGCTTCCTACGAGCCAATGATACGTCAGATAGGAGCCCAAAAACGCCACGCTGACCGCAAACGCCGCAAGCATCAACCGCTTATGGGCCAGCTCACGCCGCTGCCGGATCATCACGTACCCAGCGAGCAAGAACACCGTGGCGGTGGCGTTCAAAAGCGCATTAACGTGTGCCAAAGCGTGGGCAGCGAGCAGTAGTTCGGAGCCAAGTAGTTCGGGATAGGGCATAAACTATCAGCAAGGATGAATCAGAAACGACAAACGCAGAGTCCGCAAAGGAAGAAAAAAACGCCCGCGAATGACGCGAATCAGCGCGAATTATAAAACAATCCCATCATGTTTTCATTCGCGAAAATTTGCGTAATTCGCGGGCTATCTTTCTTTGGTTGCGGCTAGAGGCCGCGCTGCGTCCATCCGCGGTTCCTATTCCTGTTTTCGCTACGGCTCCTGCTCTCTCTTCGCCGCTCACCGATTCGTCCGTTGGCGATTGGTCGGCCGTTGATTTGTCGATGGGCGAGTTCTCCGTATCGACATCGGCCTTCGCCGGCGGCTCTTCGGCCAGACATTGGATCATCAAGTCGTGTGCCGCGGTGACGTGTGCGGAATCGATCAGGTCGAACTGCCCACGCACTTTACCAGCCCGGTCGACGACGAGCAAATGTTTGGCATGGTTCTTCGGTTTCACCGTCAGACCAAGGATGTCGTTTCCGACGCGCTTGAGATAATCCATCTCTCCGGTACAAAAGAGCCATTGCTCCGGATCGGCGTCGAACCGATTGGCGTAGTCGGTAAGCCGCTCGGGCGTGTCGTTGATCGGATCGCAGGTGATGCTCACGAACCGCACCTGCTTGAGATCTTCCGACTTGGAGAGCATCGAGATGGTCTGATTCATCTGCCGACACACTCCGGGACAATTGGCGAAGAAATAGCTCGCCGCCCACACTTGACCCGCCAGGCTGTGGGAATGAAACGCGAGGCCGCTGCGCTCGGTCAGCGTAAACTCCGTGAGGGGAGGACCCAAATCCTGTGGATCGGACAACACGGCCATTTGACGATACGCACGATCTTGCTCGACTTGCCAAACTTTCCAACCGCCGTAGGCCACGCCAATCAATACGAACAGCGTGAGCCAATAGGGTACCGCCGAATGGTTCACAGTAGATCTCCTGTTGTTCTCGATTTCGCCACGCGCGTCGCCACGGCAAACATCACCACGGCGAATAGCAAACTAACCGTCCAACAGACGCCCGGCGAGTGGACAGCGCCGGCACCTTCGGCCGCAGCGGACAACAGTCCTCGCAAGCCGGAAACGCCGTAGGTGAGCGGATTGAGCCAAACAATCCAGGCCAGTATACCCTCTCCACCTGCTGGAAAAAAAGAGCCCGAAAGCAGCCACATCGGCAGCAGAAACACGCTCATGATGGCATGAAAGCCCTGGGTCGAATCCATCCGCCAGGCGATGGCAAAGCCGAGCGAAGTCAGTGCCAGCGAAATCACCAGCATCAGCAGGGTGAGCTGGATCAAACCTGAGAACGAGAGTTGCAGATCGAGTGTCAGCCATCCCAGGGCGAGAAATAGCAGCCCCTGAACCAACGCGATCAGCGCTCCGCCAAGAATTTTTCCCAAAACCATCGACCAGCGCGCGACCGGTGCAATCAGCACCGTTTGCATAAAACCTTCGCGACGATCTTCGATGATCGAGATCGTGGCAAAGATGGCCGTGAACATCAGGATCATCGCCAGCGTGCCCGGAAAGAAGTGCGCGTAGTCCAGGCCCGACGGTTTAAAACCTTCGCTGAAGAGCAACCAGAAAATAATCGGCTGCCCCAGCGCGCCGATTACGCGATTCCGCTGTCGGAAAAAACGGACCAGTTCGCGCTGGCAGAGTGTCCAGACGACGATCCCCGGGCCAGGCCGCAACGGGGCCGCAACCAATTCACTCACCGCTGAGGTCGATTCTGCCATCGTACTCACCTACTCACCCGGATCGTCTCAATTTCAGCACCTCGGCTGCTGTATCGCGACAATTTCTATAACTATTCTGATAGCAGCCGGGGTGCTTTTAGATACCGCTATTCTTCGGGCTCGCCATGATCCCAAAACTGGTGCCCGGTGCGATCAATAAACACATCTTCGAGCGTCGGTTTGCCGACCGTGATCAACTCGACCGCATCGGGAAACGCCTCGACGAGCCGGGAAATCCACTGATGCCCGTCCGGCTGCTCGAGCCGTACGCCGCCATCGAGCACGAGCGACTCGCAGGAAAACCGCTCGCGAATCGCCGAGGCCAGCCGCGCCGGATCGGCGGTCCGAATCGTGATCGAATCGCCGCCGACGCTTCCGCGCAGCGCATCGGGCGTGTCGAGATCGACCAACTCGCCTTCGTGCATGATGGCGATCCGATCGGCTCGTTCGGCTTCGTCCAGAAGATGGGTCGTCAGCACGATGGTCACATTGTCGCGCTCGCGGACCTGATTGAGATAGTTCCACAGATCGCTCCTTGCGCCCGGATCCAAACCGGTCGAAGGCTCGTCCAACAGCAGTAGCCGAGGCCGATGGAGCATCGCTTTGGCCAACTCAACACGGCGCCGCAGGCCGCCCGAGAGCGTTTCCACAAGGTCGCCAGCGCGATCGGCAATCCCGAGCCGAGCGAGCATCTCATTGCGTCGCTCGGCGAGTAGATGGCCCGAGAGACCGTATAGGTGGCCCTGATGGTGGATGTTCTCCCGAACGGTCAACTTGCGATCGACGCTCGCCGCCTGAAAGACGACGCCCAGGGCCGAGCGAATTTGCATCACGTCGGTCGCCAAGTGGTAACCGAGAATCTGAACCTCGCCCTGCTGCTGAGGAATGAGCGTCGAGAGCACACGGAACAACGTGGTCTTGCCGCTGCCGTTGGGACCCAGGAAGGCAAAGACCTCGCCCTGCTCGACCTGAAACGTCAGGTCCCGGATGGCCTGCCGCTGGCCGTAGCGGTGAGTCAGATGCGAAACATTGATAGCGGGTGCGGACATCGTAATATTGCGGCCACGCTATTTGGTAATCCGCCCTAAAGTA
>CAUYYY010000065.1:0-8585 GCA_963577165.1 Planctomycetota bacterium
GCCTCAGCATGAACTCTGTCGGATCATCATCGGCCAGAACGACTTTCATCGTATCACCTACGTCAAGAAAGTCCGGGAGTTGACGTTCGAGCAGCGGGCGATCTGGCTCAGCACGCTGCGGGCCGCCAAACTGGTCGGCCTTAAGAAGGCTGAGAAGCCGTAGTGCCTGTAGAGAACGTGCCTCCGTGCCGTTCTGGGCAGCTGGGTACACTCGCTCACTCCGCCGCCTGCGCCACACTCCGCCGCAACGGAACGCCACGGAGGGCGTTCCCTACAGGCGTACCACTCGTTCCGGCCTACATGTCATCGTGTTCTGGCGGCTCGTCGTCCGGTTCTTCTGCCGCCGCCGACACGCTGCAACACAATGCCAGCCGGCCCAACAGGCGGTAATAGATCATCATCCCGATCACGACGATGGCCGGACCCAACACGACCGCCGTGGCGCCGCCACCCAGCAAAGTCAGACAGACGCCGACGATCTGTGCCACGACGACGATCACTGACAGGATGTAAAAGGTCAGCCAGCTTCGGGCGACCCGCCACATGCTTCGCCACACCTCGCCCGAGAGCGGATTGATCGGCGATCCGTTTTCGAGCAGTGATAGCAGCACCACCGGAAACAGCAGACAGGTACTCCGGGCCGAGACGAAGCCCAGTGTCTCATCGTTTAGCGTTCCGCGTAGCAGCCAGGCCAATCCTGCGCCCGGCACGGACGTGAATATGGTACTCGTGACAAAATAGAAACCGAGAAACATTCAATCAACGAAGATCGCGTCTGGCCACTCGATCTCTTCAGCACCATTGCCTGTCTCGGTAACGACCGTCAGATACGTCGCTCCCGCCACAACGAGCCAGATTAGCATGAGAGCACTGGCGGCCGGGATCATGAATACTACAGTCAACGTACCGGATCCACCCGCTCGGATAGTCATGACCAGAAGGTAAAACAAAAACAATACCACTGCCAACAGTGCCCATAGTACCAGCACCCGACCCAGTACCCCTGGATACCACAGGAAATCCCATACGCCGTTGATAAATGGCCGCGATGGTAACCGGGGCGCCACGCGACGACCCTCGCTGTAGCCATAGCTGGCGGCCCGATCGCGATCGACGGGGCTGTCGCCCATCGACACCAACTGCTCGGCTGTGGGCGTCGGCGTTGCCGCACCCAATTTGTACGGATCCCGAGCTTCCATTCCCATGCCGGGCAACACCCGCTTGGCCGTAGGCTTTCGCGGCGGCCGCACCCGGGTCGTGTGGCCACAGTCGGGACACTCGATCAACTGTCCCACCTGATCCAGTCGAGCTGACAGGTGTGTCTCGCACAACTCGCATGTGAGAGAGACATACACCTCGGCCTTGCGCTCCGGGTGCAAGTTGGGATCATCCGCCGGATCCCAAACTTCGTACGCTTCGACATTGTCGAGCGGCTGTGCTGCGCGCTGCTTACTTGCGCTCGGTTCGCGTACGACCGACGCCACACCACAATCGGGACACTCGATCTGCCGCCCCACATCCGCTAGCGTGGCATGCATCCGCGTATTGCAGTGCTGGCATACTACCGCCACATAAACGGGCTCCCCTGTCTGCTGAGGCCGGTCTGTCTGTTGGGGTTGGGCTGCCGGTTGGGGCCACTTTTCGCCTCAGCGGCCGTTTTTGCACCGCCCCGCATATCGGCAAGCGACGGTAATCGCACTGCCCCGCCACATTTCGGACAGCCGAATCGCCCGCCCGCCTGGTCCGGCTGCCCGCGCAAATGCTTGCCGCAGTGAGGACAAACAAAACGGACTGCTCTCGAGAAGGACTCATGGCGGCGTGCCTCGATTGTGCGAGTCGGCTACTTGAGATATTCTACGTCCGCTCCGGATTCCATCGCAACCGTGCTGAAGCATTACGCTTTTCATGTATTTCGCGGCTTGGCTCGCTTTCTTGCCTTTACTTTGCCAAGCCTCTCTTGCCCCGTTTCGCCCTTCCTGGCTATCATCCCGCAGTTTTACCTCACCACCAACCATCACCAACCGCTCGCCGCGGCGAGCGGCTAGAACCGATTTTATGCATTTGCCTGAAACACCACGCATTCTAATTGCTCGCATGAGCGCTATCGGCGATACGATTCTCACCATGCCGGTGCTCTGCGCGGTTCGTCGCAAGTTTCCCACCGCTTTCATCGCCTGGGTCGTCGAAGCGGGCGCCGCACCGGTCCTGCAAGGTCACGAATATCTTGATGAACTCATGGTCCTGCCGCGTCGTTGGTTCAAATCGCCACAGCGCATCTGGCAGCTTCGCCGAGATCTGCGCTCGCTGCGTTTCGACATGACGATCGACTGTCAAAGCATTACCAAAACCGCGCTCACCTGCCGACTGTCGGGCGCACCGTTGCGGATCGGCGCCGCTGAAAAGCACGGCAAGGAACTCAGCCCGTGGATGAACAACCTTCGTGTGCCGCTGCTGGCCACGCACTTGGTCGACCGCACACTCGAAATGCTCGCGCCGCTCGGCATTACCTCGCCCGAGGTTGAGTTTCGCCTGCCCGCCGATGCCCGGGCCGAAGCAACCGTCGCCGAGAATCGTCGCCAGGCGGGCCTGACCGGTCGCTATACGGTCATCAATCCCGGCGGCAGTTGGGACTCGAAACTTTGGCCCGCCCAGCGCTTTGCCCGCGTCGCCCGGCACCTGGGCGATGGGCACAACTTGCCCTCGCAGGTCGTGTGGGCAGGTGACCGCGAACTCGACTGGGCCCGCACGATCGTGGCCGGCTCGGGCGGTCATGCTCGCCTGGCGCCGGCAACCAATCTGGTTGAACTCGCGGCGTTGCTACGCGGCGCCAGCCTGTTTGTCGGCTCCGACACCGGACCGCTGCACCTGTCAGTCGCGGTCGGCACGACCAGCGTCGGACTCTATGGAACGACACGACCGGCCGACTGCGGTCCTTACGGGCCGCGGAACGTCGCCTTGCAACAGCGTTATCACGGTGGCAACTCGCGCGAGCGCCGCCGGGCTAACAACGACGCGATGCGCGAGATCACTGTCGATCAGGTCTGTCTAACCTGCGACCGACTGTTGCACCGTGACGCCACGGAGCGAGCCGCGTAGGAATCAGGAAGCAGGGGACGGAAACTTTTAGCCCAGGTCGCCAGACCGGAAAGTGAAAACCGACATGTCTATCCTCAATCTTGAAGCGTTTCGGGTGGCGCCGCTCGTGAGCACACCGTTCGATTATCTGGCCGTGCCGAATTTCGTCAGTAGCGAGGCACTGGTTCGGATTCGCCATGATTTTCCCTCAATCGAGCAGGGCGGTAGCTTTCCACTCGCCTCACTCGAGTACGGACCGTCCTTTGCCCAGTTGACCGACGAGCTGCGCGGCGAGGAAGTTCGCCAGGCGTTCTGCGAAAAATTTGGTCTCGATCTGACCGACCGTTCCACAACGCTCACGGTCCGCGGCCGCACCCGACGGAAAGACGGAAAAATTCACACGGACAGCAAAACCAAACTGATCACGGTGCTGCTGTATTTGAACTCCGGCTGGCAAAGTGACGGCGGCCGGCTGCGTCTGCTCGGCTCACCCCACAATATAGAAGACACGATTTATGAGGTGCCGCCCGAGGAAGGCATGCTCATCGCGTTTCGTAACGGCAAGAATGCCTGGCACGGGCACAAACCGTTCGAAGGTGAGCGCCGCAGCTTGCAACTCAACTGGGTAACCGACGAAGCGGCGGTCCGCCGTAGCGGTCGCCGCCACGGATTATCCGCCCTCGTCAAACGACTCAATCCGCTCTCCAAAGTCGCCTAATTCCTTTCAACCCCTTGGACGCAATCATGCTCACTGATCCAGTACACACGGTCCATCAAATCAACGCTCTGCACGCCGCCAAGGTCAAAGAGTGGCACGAAACCGAAGTCGATAACGGCTACGACGGATTGCTCGGTGTCGTCTGTCAACAGCACCAGTTCAACTTCTTGCTCTGGCACGAAGAAGACGTCGCTCGCAGCCCTAACGTCGGGGACCAACGAATCGCTGAAGTGAAACGGGCCATCGACGGCTACAACCAACAGCGCAATGATTGGATCGAACGCATCGACGATTTTTTGGTCGAGCAACTGGCACAGCAAGGCATCGCACCGGCCGGCGAGGCACGGCTCAACACCGAAACGCCCGGCAGCGCGATCGACCGGCTCTCGATCATGTCGCTCCGCATCTATCACATGCACGAGCAGCTTGAACGCGACGACGCCACGGATGAACATCGCGCGAAGGCCCAAGAGCGGCTCGATCGCTGCTACCAACAGCAGCGCGATCTTTCGCAGTCGCTGACCGAACTGCTCGACGACATCCTCTTCGGCAGGAAAATGCTAAAACTGTACCGCCAGATGAAGATGTATAACGACCCGACCATGAATCCGTACCTCTACGCCGGTCAGCAACGCAAAGCTGGGTGAAGGGAATGCGGAATGCAGATTTCGGATTGTTGCTAACGAGAACTTGGACTGCTAGCACTTCTATCGGTGATCTCGCGGCAACTGATCTTCCGCTCGCCGATCGAATTTGATACTTAACGGCCGAATTGAATGCAAACCGACTAGGCGGCGGTGCGCCCCGGGTGTCTCCGTCGGTGATTCGGCAAACCGTTCGGCAAATCGAAGTCGAGCATCATCACATTCCATCGGAACGCGGAACGAATCTCATGAATCGCAATATCGTTCGAGTAGCTGTCATAGCGAGCCTGGTGGCTTGCGGTTGGGTTGTTTATGACCAGGTGTCCAGCCAATTGGCTGAATCGCCTGATTACGAGACATCGGGCGACGCGGCACGATCGCCGACGGACAGCCGCATCGAAATTCCAGAGACATTGGCATCGCCGCCGGCGGTTCCCACGCCTGTTGTCATACCTGCTGCTACGCGATACACGGTCGCGCCGAATGCCATTGCCAGGGGACAAGAACCATCGGACGATCCGATTTCCACCGAGTCGGCGCATGCCGTGCCGCATGGCTATCGCGCTACCGCCTCGACCGGATCGCTTGCGTCGGCCGCCGCCGCTCTCGGGCAATATGAAACGTCGACGACCGACGGCGACGCGATCGGGCCAAACAAAATGGGCCGAGGAGGGCTAAATGGTGCCCGTGGTGCAGCGGTGCTGGCATCGGGTACGGAAGAAACTGGCAGCAGTGGCCGTTATGGAGCCGAACCACCTGCTGACGACTCGGATGAGATGACCGTCGAGTCGGACGCCGGGCCAGATGCCCGGGCCGACGGCGAACCGGGCTTGGACGGTGATCGGCTGTCCTCTCCGCGTCGGTTCAGTCCGGCGGCTCCATTGAGCCTGGAACCTCAATTAAACTCGACATCCGAACAACCGCACACGTCGTCGTTGCCTTCGAGAGCCGGCAGTTTGCGACCGGCCACGGATAGCATTCCGCCGGCTGCCCATGTTGCGAACGATGTTGCGATCGATGCGGGGACTCGGTTCGATTCGGCCGAAGGAACCGGCCGTCCCGGATCGAAGCGATTGGAAGGCCCGCAGACGCCGCAAATCGCCGTGCAGAAATTCGCACCGGCCGAGATTCAAGTTGGCAAAGAATGTGTTTTCGAAATCAAGGTGCGGAATACGGGCGAGGTGGCTGCGCAGAATGTCGTGGTGCGGGATGAGATTCCGCAGGGTACGCGGCTTGTGAGCACGAAGCCCGAAGCCGTTCGTACGGCCGACGGCCGCGTCGTGTGGGAGTTGGGCACGTTGGGAGCCGGCGATCAGACGAGCGTCGAGACGCACCTGATGCCGACCGACGAAGGCGAAATTGGCAGCGTGGCGACGGTGAAATTCGAATCGCAGGCGTCGGTGCGTACGAAGTCGACGCGGCCCGAACTGGCCGTGCGGCTTACCATGGAATCGCAGCAGGTCATGATCGGCCAGGACGTGATCATAAAAATCGAGATCAGCAATCCGGGGACGGGCAACGCCACCGGCGTGATGCTATTGGAAAACGTGCCGGAGAACGTGTCACATGCTGCGGGCCAATCGCTGGAGTTCGAGCTTGGCACGCTCGCGCCAGGCGAAACACGCGAGATGGATCTTGTGTTGAGAACCGAAAAAGCGGGCAAAGTGATCAACACGTTGACGGCTCGGGGCGACGCCAGCTTAAGCGTCGAGGAGAGTGTCGAGTTCGAGGTAATCGCGCCCGAGCTGAAAGTTGACATTACCGGTCCGAAGCGACGGTTCCTCGACCGCAAAGCGACGTACGAGGTCTCGGTGAGTAATCCCGGCACGGCGCCGGCGCTCGAGGTCGAGTTGATCACGCGACTGCCCGAGGGGATGAAGTTTATTGAAGCAAATAACAGTGGCCACTACGACGCGGCGACGCACGCCGTCTATTGGAGCTTGGAAGAATTGCCACCGAAGCAGAGCGGTGCGGTCGAACTCGTCGCAATGCCTGTGACGACGGGCGAGCAGACGCTGCGGATCGAAGGATCGGCGCAGCAAGGCCTCAAGGACAAAACACAGAAATCGCTGTCGGTCAAAGGCGTCGCGGCAATCATGTTCGAGGTCGTCGACCTCAACGATCCGATTGTCGTCGGCGAGGAGACGACGTACGAAATACGCGTTGTGAACCAGGGATCGAAGGAGGCGACCGACATTCAGATTGTGGCGCTGCTGCCGGTCGGACTGCAAGCGACGTCGGCCGCCGGACCAAGTGGTCACGAGCTCAGAGGGGAGCGGGTGATCTTCGAACCGCTGCGACAACTGGCACCGAAGGCCGATACGACTTACCGCATCAAGGCCAAGGGCCTGCGAGACGGCGACCAGCGGATTCGTGTGCAGCTCACCACCGGCGAAATGAAAAAAGCGGTGACCAAGGAGGTCAGCACCCGGGTCTACAAGGATGAATAGCAAATCGACTCATCGGCTGTTTCTTCTCGGGCTGTTGGCCGGCTGCGTACTGCTGGGCTGTTTTAATGGCTCAGCTCCTGGTGACGGGGGCACACCATCGTCATCATCTATCCAAGGCGATGGGGAACAACAGGTTGACGGGGACTTCACGCACGTTCTCACAGTCGAGACGGAGTATTACCTCGGCGGTCCCCAGCAAGCGCGGCCGCCCGACGGCCAGTTCACAGCTGGCGTGAAGGTCAAGCTGATCGAACAGGCCGGCAGCTACTCTCAGGTGGAGAGCGAGAGCGGCATCAGAGCCTACGTAGCAGCCGATGCGATCCAGAGAATCGAAGACAAGACCGGCAACTGACCGGCGGCCGACGGTTATTCTCAATGCTCGCAAGATAAACCGTCACCCAGGGTGCGCTGCGCGACCCTAGGCTTTGTTGTTTTATGCCTTCGGCATATCGGAAAGCCGCAGAGGATATTCCCGACAGGCCTTTATTTATTCTTCTTTTCTTTTTTCAATCTTCGTTTTTCCTTTGGTGTAAGTTGGGCCTTTTTCTGTTGTTCCCTTTTGCCTTTATCCTTACTTCCCTTGTCGCCCATATTGGTTTCTCCGTAATTGAAAACGAATGTTCCTCTCGGCCCTGTCAGATTAGCCGGCCCTGTCAGATCAGCTTGACGTTTTCGGCTCTTGGCCCTTTCGGTCCACTTCCTTCGGTGTATGACACTCGTTGTCCTTCTTGTAGTTCGTCGTAGCTCACGCCTTCAAGGTTTGACGAGTGAAAAAACATGTCCTTGCCGCTCCCGATGTCGATAAACCCGAAGCCCCTGTCCGTGAGTCGTTTGATGGTGCCTTCTGCCATTTGTCTAATTCCTCAAAAAGTGTCCTGCAAGCGTTGCCCGAAAACACCGTGTTCCGGCTACTCCACTGCAATAGCATCATTCTATCGGTTGGATTGGCTGCAATCAACTGGTAGTAAGCGATGGTAGTGATACCCGGATTCTATTCTGAAACGGTATCACTACTCAGGCGATTTGATACGAGCCAGAGAACAAATCTGGAGCCCAGGCGGCGTGAAGGCCAAGCCAGTCGAGTAGGCCAGCAGCTACTCTCGGGTGGAGAGCAAGTGGTCGATTAAATTTGTCAACATAACGTAGCCGTTTGGCTAGAACTTCCTGCTTGAACTGCCTGGTTCATTGGTCCATTGCCATCCTCCTTCGGAGTCATTATTCCGACTCCGCCGTTGTCCGAAAGTGGTGGGCTATCGCACCTGGCAATGGGCGCGACTTTTGGATTTCCTCTGCAATGGGGGAGGCCCATTTTATCTGTCAGATTCCCTATGGCATAGGGGCTTTTTACCTGGGTACGCTCGGCACAACGGTCGGCTGGGGCGTCAACATAGGCATGACGCTGATTGTCGCAGCATCGCTTGGATTTGCTCTGGGGGACTGGAAAGGTATCTCCAGATATGCGACCAATACGATCTTGACCGGCATTGTGATTATTATTGTGGGGATTGGCATCCTGGCCTATGCGAATAGCCTGGTTGCATCGTCGTAGCAAGCCGGCCAAGTGTTTGAATGAGAAAACAACGGGAAATACGCTTTAGCCGGATGAACCTTAACAGCCCGTTGATAAAGTCATTTGGGCCGCGGTTGTGAGATTTGGCCGATTGCTGCGTTGTAAAACCTCGACGTATCTCCTGTGAT
>CAUYYY010000066.1:0-8448 GCA_963577165.1 Planctomycetota bacterium
GACGACTCAGAGAGCATGAGCATTGTTGATCGGTACGGTACGAGCGAGCATGACACCGCCGCAGAGCGTGACAGTCCAAGTCGACTCGACATGGCCAAGCGGGTGCTGTTGGAAAACGATGCGGCGCTGCTCAGCAGACTGCAGCGGGATTACCGGTTGCACACCTATTTCGTGTCGGCCGACCGGCGACCGTTCTCCGGCGACCTGTCGAAACTTGCCTCGCGCATCCGAGCGGCCGAACCGTCGGGCGAGGCCAGCTCGTTGGGAGCCGGTCTCCGCAGCGTACTAAAAGATCTCCGCGGTTCGACGCCCGCGGCGGTGCTCTATTTGACCGACGGCGTGACGACCGATGGCGAGTCGCTCAGCAGTGCTGCCCGCGAGGCTCGACGCCAGGGCGTGCCTGTGTTCGCGGTGGGTCTGGGCAGCGACCAGAAAGTTCGCGACGTCATGCTCTCGGAAATGTTGGTCGACGAGTTCGTGTTCGTTAACGACGCAGTCAATTTCCAATGCACACTCTCGGCACACGGCCTGTCGGGTCGCGAAGTCGTGATCACCTTGAGACGAGCCGACGAGCCGAAGGTGCTCGCCAAGGCGAAAGTGACGCTCAGTGCCGACGGACAACCGCAAAAGGTTTGGTTGCCGTATCGTCCGGGCGAAGTGGGCCAATTCGAGTACGTCATGGAAATCGATCCGTTGGAAGATGAGGTTCAGACCGACAATAATCAAATGCGTCGAATCGTCAGCGCTCGTGATCAACAGCTTCGCGTTCTCTTAGCTTCCGCGCAGCCCAGCTACGAGTTTCGGTATCTTAAACATCTTTTGGAGCGCGACCCGACGATCCGGCTGAGCACCGTACTGCAAGACGCGGACGTCGAGCTCCAGCAGATCGACGCGACCGCACTGCAGATCATTCCCGTGCGCCGCGACGATTTGTTTGCCTACGACGTAATCTTGTTTGCCGACGTGAATCCGGCGCTGTTGACTCACGGCGTGATGGAAAACATCGTCGCCTTTGTCCGCGAAAAAGGCGGGGGCATCGTCTTCGTTTCCGGTCCACAGTTTGTGCCTCTTGCCTATCAGAACACACCACTGGCCACGCTGTTTCCCATCGACTTGAACACGGCATCGATCCCATTGGAAAATGAACCTGATGTCAAAGGTTTTCGCGTTCGGCCGACCGACCTGGGGCTCTCCAGTGCTCACATGCAGTTGGGCGACACGCTGGCCGAGACCGTTGACATTTGGAACCGCCTGCCGTCGATGTACTGGATGTTGAAAGTTTCGCGGCTCAAGCCGGCTGCACGCGTCTTGGCCGAGCATCCCACCATGCGTGGCGAAAACGGACAGCCGTGCCCCGTGTTTTGTTCGCAGTACGTCGGCGCTGGCAAGGTGCTGTTTCACGCCATCGATAGCACCTGGCGGTGGCGTTTTCGCATCGGCGATGTCTATCTCGCGCGGTACTGGATCCAGACGATCCGCATGTTGGCACACGCGAAGTTGGCCGGCGAGAGTCGCGCGGCCTCGATGACGGCCGATCGTCGAGAGTATCGTCGCGGCGAGGACGCCCGGCTCCGCGTGCGATTCGCCGATGAGCGACACGCTCCGACCGCCGACGACGGGGTAACACTTGTTGTCGAGACCGAGGGCCAAAGCAACCGTCGCCTGCAACTGATCCGAAGTCCCACCAACCGTGGCGTGTTCGAAGGCACCTTGCCCGGGCTTACCGAAGGGGCGTACCATGTCTGGATGGCCGTGCCCGCTTCCGATCTCGCTTCCGAAACAGTGGCTCCCTCGGCCGATTTTTTGGTCACCGCTCCCTCGGTCGAATTCGAGCGGCTCGCTGCCGATTTTGCCGAGCTGGCCGACATGGCAAAAATCACCGGCGGCCGTTTTTACGACATTCAAACCGTGGACCGACTCATCGAAGACCTATCTCGTGGACGGCCGGTGCCGATCGAATCGTTGCCTCCGGCGTTGCTCTGGAATCGATGGTGGATCCTGCTGGTGTTTCTGACGTTGCTGGTGGTCGAGTGGGTGCTGCGGAAACGATCGGGTCTGTTGTAGTCCTAAGCCGAGCCGAAAGCGTACAATAAGCTCGTCATGAATCAGTCCTTGGAACAAAATGTATCGGCCGTACGTCGTCGGGTACGATGGGCAATGATCGCGACGGCCGTCGGCTGGACCGCAGCGTCAACGGTCGCCTTGTTTTTGATGCTCGCCGTGGCCGATTATCTGATCCGCTGGCACGATCCGGGCATGCGCGTGATTTGGAGCCTGCTGGCACTCTTGGCCGTCGGTTGGTCCGTTTACCGGTTCTTCTCTTTGCCACTCTCGTGCCGGCTCGACAATCTCGACGTGGCCCAGCGAATCGAACGCCGATTTCCGCAATTGGGCGATCGCCTATCCAACGCGGTCGAGTTTCTAAGTCAAAAGGAAGATCAGCCACACGCCGGCAGCGCCGCGCTGCGCCGCGCGGTCGTTGCCCGCGCCACGTCCGAGGTCGAGGGCCTGAACCTCACGGACGCGATCAACAGACATCCGCTGGCGCGCGCCGCGCTGGCAGCGGGTGTTGCCTGCTCGATGGTTGCCGTCCTTGCCCTGCTCGATGGTTCCGCCGTGTCGACGTCTCTGGCCCGGCTGGCCAATCCGCTCGGCGAGCATGACTGGCCCCGCACGACGGTGTTGCAAGTTGTCGATCCACCGCGCCTCGATTCGTTGGAGATTACGCTCCATCCGCCGGCGTACACGGCCGATGCTCCGCCGACAGTATCGATCGAAAAACCTGCCGCCGATCTCTTCGTGACCCCCGTCGCGCGGGTTCCGCTACGTATCTTGGTCAAAGATGACTTGGCGATCCGAAACATCGAAATGTTGGTACGCCGTTCCGATCGGCCGGACGCGTCGGACGACGCGAACCAGACCGTGCCGCTTTGGACGGGGCCGGAAAAGGTCAATGTTTTCGCTGAGTCTCGTCCCGATGATCCGTCGGCCATGGGCGATAGCCGACTGGTGCAACAGACGTGGGACCTTTCGCCGCTCGCTCTTCGGTCGGGCACGACGCTGGACCTTCAGGTTCGCGCGTCCGACTATCTGCCCCAGTGGGGCCAGAGCCCCGTGCCGCGTCGCATTCAGATCATCAGCTCCGCCGACTTGGAAAACCGGACCGTCGAGCGACAGGCGGTCATCCTCAGCAAACTGTCGAACGTGCTCGAACTGCAACACCAGGCACGTTCGCAAACTGGCGCTCTCCAGATCCAGCTGCGCGGAGCAGAGCAGTTTGAAAATCAGCATGTAAATAGTCTCCGCGTGGCCGAAATGAACCAGCGTCAAGTTGCCAGAATGCTCACCGATCCCTCCGCCGGAATTCCGGGAGAAATCGATCGCCTGTTCAGCCAACTCGAAGTTAACCGCCTCGACCGTCCGGAAACGGCACCGTGGATGGACGATCTTCGTCGGCAGATCGAGCAGCTTGACAACAGTGCGTTGCCGGCGATTCGCCGCAATATAACCGCCGCGATCAAAACGGCACACGGCGAGCTCAACAACGGGTCGTCGGAGACGCCAATTCACTCGACGCAGCAATCGCTTGCCCAAGCCGGCGAGCATCAAGATCGGGTCATTGCCGTTTTGAAAAAGCAACTCGAAGACCTTTCCCATTGGACCGGTTTCGCCACGATCGTCCGAGAGATTTCGCAGTTACTGCGACAGCAGCAGGACGCTGAGCAGAAAACAAAACAACTGGCGCTCCGTACGATCGGGCGCAGGCGCGGCGATCTCAATGACCAACAGCAAGCCGACCTGCACAAAATCGCCGACCGCCAAATCCGCCTGACGCGTCGTTTCGAGGCTGTCGAACAAACGATGTCCGAAATGAGCCGCCAGCTCTCCGGCGCCGAGCTGTTGCCGGCCGCGACCCTTTCCGACGCGACAGAGCTCGCTCGCCGGCTGGCGATTGGCAGCCAAATGCGAGAGGCCACACAGCGCGTTGAAGCGAATCAAATGGCACGGGCCGCCGAGCTCCAGAAGAAAATCATTTCCAGTTTGCAACAGGTCCTCGACATGCTTTCCGATCGTCGTGAACATGAATCGAATCTCTTGGTGCAAAAGCTACGCGAGGCGCAGGACACCCGACGATTGCATCATCGATCGACGGACCATTTATTGACGGACTTGGCCGAAGATGACAAGGCGGACACGCAGGATTCTCGGCAGGCGGCAGCCAATTCGACAGATAGCACCGCCAACGTCCGAGAGGGCAAAGTCAACATGAACCAAATGCGGCGGCTGATGGACCAGATATGGGGAGAGCTTCCCGCGCGGATGCGTCAGGCCGTCTCGCAAGGGTGGGACGAGGAGTTCTTGCTCAAGTATGAATTGGAATTGGAACAATACTATCGACGCTTGGCCGAAGACCCCGAGCCCGCTTTTTAACCCGAGCCGCGAGGAAAATACGATTCAACTACAATTCAACGCAGAGAACGCGGAGGCGCAGAGGAAAAACGCAAAGAAGAAAAAAATATTTTCTCTGCATATCTCCGTGCCTCTGCGTTCTCTGCGTTTAACTTTTTGTTTGATGTGGCTAATTCTTAAGGATCATTCTTGGTGAAAACGGTGCTTGCAAGGACGATGATCTTCGTAACTTTCGCGATCAGCGTCGCTCTCTGCATGATGCCCGACCGCGCCGCGCTCGGACAAACAAAAGATATCGAACGGACGGCCGCCGAGCTGATAAACCAGACTGCGCAGGCTGCCATCGACAACGGCCTGGCGTTTCTTGCGTGGCGGCAACACGAAGACGGCGCGTTCGGTTCGGCGGGCTACAAGCGCAACGTGGCGGTCAGCGCGCTTTCGGCCATGGCCATGATGTCATCCGGCAGCACCCCGGGCCGAGGACCCTACGGCGCCGAGATCGAGAAATGCGTCAAGTTTCTCCTCGACAACACACGCGACAGTGGGTACGTCATCGTCGAGGAGAACAGTGGCCGTGGACCGATGTACGGACACGGCTTCGCCACGCTCTTTCTCGCCGAGGCGTACGGTATGACGCGACAGCCGGCCATCCGAGAAAAGCTCGGCAAGGCGGTCCGGTTGATTGTGGTGAGCCAAAACGAGCAGGGTGGCTGGCGCTATCGGCCCCAATCGTTGGAAGCGGATCTTTCGGTGACCGTCTGTCAAATCATGGCGCTGCGAGCCGCGAGAAACGCCGGCATCCATGTGCCAACGGAGACCGTGGAACGTTGCATCGACTATGTCAAGCGAAGCCAAAACGAAGACGGGGGATTCATGTACATGCTCGACGGCGGTGAGAGCGAGTTTCCCCGCTCGGCCGCGGGCATCGTCGTGCTTTACAGTGCCGGCGTTTATCAAAGCGACGAGACGACCCGTGGCCTGGAATACCTGGTCCGGTTTACATCGAAAGACGCTGCTTTCAATCGCGAGAAGCATTTCTTTTACGGTCATTACTACGCCGTGCAGGCTATGTGGCACGCAGGCTCTGACCATTGGCAGCCGTGGTACGGGGCGATTCGTGACGTGCTTGTTGAGCGTCAACGCGACGACGGATCCTGGATGGATTCCATCTGCCCGGAATACGGCACGGCGATGGCATGTCTGATTCTGCAAATGCCGAACAATGTCCTCCCGATATTTCAGCGATAGCCCATGTTTCCAAACGACCCATTGAGGATGGTTGCTCGGCTCACGATCTGTCTGCTGACGCTGCTGCCGCAGACCTCCGCAGCGGAGCCGCAAATTGCTCGCACGATCGACGGCCAGGCGTTCGCGGCGGAGCTTGTTGCCGTGAGTGACCAGCACGTGATTACGTTTCGTACCGCCGGCGGAGAGCGTGCGATAGACGCGGTCGATCTGGTCCACTGGTCGCATCCGGTCTACTGGTCACAGCCGGCCCAGCCTCGCCGCGGCGCTCAGGTACTCTTGGCCGACGGAAGCTTACTCCTCGGCGAATTGGTCCAAATCGCCGATGACCGGCTGCGCTTTCTGACCGGCGAATTTGGCGATCTGAACCTGTCTCTCCAGCACGTGCGGGGCGTGCTGCTGTTGCCGCCCGACGATGCGCCGCGCCGCGATAAGTTGACCGACGAGATACTTTCTAAGTCGAACATGTCGGACCGGCTCGTTCTCGTCAATGGCGACGAACTCTCCGGTATGATTCGCTCACTCGCCAATGGCGAGCTCACGCTGGAAACCGAACTTGGCGTCATTCCCGTCGAATTGAGCAGAATCGTAGCCCTTCTGTTTAGCGCGACAGTCGGTTCGCCGCCCGATCCCCCAGGTGTCACGACACCAGGCTTCACGATGTTGGTCGGACTGCGTGATGGATCGCTTCTTCGTGCGGCGTCGCTCCGCATGTCGGCCGAAGCAGTCGAGCTGCGACTCGGTGATGGGACGCTTCTGGCGTCGAAAGCGCCGCGGAATATCGTTTCGTTACAACCGCTCGGCGGCCAGGCGGTTTACCTGTCGGACCTTGAGGCACATGCCTACCTGCATATTCCCTATCTCGATGCGAAGTGGCCCTATCACACCGACCGCAATGTGCTCGGCACCCGGCTTCGCTGTGGAGGCCGTCTCTACTCGAAAGGATTGGGCATGCACAGCGCCGCCCGAGTGACCTACAAGCTGCCAAATCCTAAGTCGCCCAGTTCTTTCCGTACCTTTCAAGCAGAGCTGGCCATCGACGACCAGGCGGGCAAGCAGGGGAGTGTCACATTCCGATTGTTTACGAGCGACGGTGGCGACTGGACCGAGCGGTTTGCCAGCCCTATGGTGCGCGGCGGCGACCGGCCGCGAGCGGTTTCGGTCGACATTCGCGGTGCGCTGGCATTATCGTTGGCCGTCGATTATGCTGATCGAGCCGATGTGCTCGACCACGCCAACTGGCTCAACGCCCGGCTCATCAAGTAGAAACGAGTTGTTACAAACAGCAGGGGAGGGCACGTTATGTCACTCTGGTTCCGGCGCAAGCAGGGCAAACGCATTGATTACTATCTTGTGCCGTTTCATCCCCTCGTGATTGTGGCTCTCGTCGGCATTCTCGTTGCGTTGCTGCTTCCACTGATCCATTGGCTTCGTGCATTGTTCGAGTGAGCGTCGGGTGGCACGAAATCGCTGTAGGAAACGTGCCTCCGTGCCGTTCCGCGCCGCTGGGTACACGCGATCCATTCCGACGCATCGGAACGCCACAGAGAGCGTTCCCTATATCCTTTACGCGCCGAACTTGCCGAGCCGGCCGGCGTTGGCCAGCGCCAGCGGCATCAAATACTTCGCCTCGAACTGGCCGAGCCCGCCGCGTAGGCACTCCGCCTCGCCGAATGTCTGACAGCCGTCTGTCCGGCAACAGTCCGACACGAGCAGCGTCGGCACCGGATGCCAACTGTGGCTCGCCAAAAAGGCGGGCGTGCTATGGTCGCCCGTCACGATCATGACCGCCGGGTTCAACGCGAGCACCTGCGGAACGATCGCATCGAACGCCTCGATCTGCGCCACTTTGGCGTCGAAGTTACCGTCCTCGCCCGTGCTGTCGGTGTATTTGAAGTGCAGAAAGAAGAAATCGTACCGGTCCCAATTCTCTCGCAGCGTGGCAACTTGCTCATCAAGGGTCGTCGCCTGGCCGACGATATCCATTCCGACAAGCTGGGCCAATCCTTTGTACATCGGATAGACGGCGATCGCGGCGGCTCGCAGCCCATACACTTCTTCGTACGTCGGCAGCCCAGGCTTCGCCGAAAAACCGCGCATCGTCAAACCGTTCGCCTTGGTTTCACCGGCGAGCAGTTTGCAGGCCTGCTCGATAAATTGCCGAGCCACCTCGGCCGTTTTCTCACTCGCCGCGTCATCAGCCACCGGATCGAGCGGCGGCACGCCGGTCGCCTGCGGATCGGTGTCGGCCACGTTGCCGCCCAGCTCATCGCCACAAAACAGCACGACAAACCGATGTTCCTTGACCGGCTCGACGATCACTTCCACGTTGGGAATCTTCACCTTGCGCAGCTTTATCGCCAGCGGTGTACTCTCTTCGCTCGGGATTCGTCCGGCTCGCCGGTCGGTGATGTTGCCGTCCGAGTCGAGCGTGCAGAAGTTGCAGCGAACGGCCACGTCTTGTGAGGTTAACTCCAGCCCGACGCCGGTCGCCTCGAGCGCCCCTCGGCCGATCTGGTACTTTAAAGGGTCGTATCCGAACAGACCGAGATGCCCCGGTCCGCTGCCGGGACTGATGCCCGGTTTGACCGGGATGCTGCTACCACACACGCCTCGCTTGGCCGCCGCATCGAGATTCACAGTCCGCGCGGTTTCCAATTCCGTCTTGCCGCCGGGCCGGAGCGGCAGACCGCCCAGACCGTCGGCTACCAGCATCACGATTTTCGAATCGCTGCTGAGAGCCAGGCCGCGTGTCAGATCGTGCATATCCATTCCGTATTCCTTGGGTGTAAC
>CAUYYY010000067.1:0-8448 GCA_963577165.1 Planctomycetota bacterium
CATCGCGCTCGACGTTGCTCATTATTTTGACGCCATGCTCGCGCATAACGTCAGCCGGGAATCCGTGGCCGATCGGAATGTTGAAAATGACGGACGCACCGGCTCGCATCGGGGACACGAACCGTTCGCCACGGGTGCTGGCTGCAATCCGTTCAGGCTCTCGCGCGTCTGCCAGACTGCCACCGTTCAATAACGTTTGTATATCTTCCTCGTGTAGCGTTTTCTTGATGCACAAATAATTTGCGATATGCTCGATGGTGTCCCAGTGCTTTTCGACCAGCACAGGCTCGCGATTTTTTGTGTCGGGAATCCGCCAGACTCGCATATCCAGGTTCACGTCATCCCAGTGCATCGCCAGCACGTTTCCGCGCCTCGCACCGGTCAGCAGTGCAACCAGAAAAAAGTCGCGTAGCGTTTCGTCGGGATAATCTTTCAGCGATTGAAAAAAACGCGGCAATTCGTCCGGCAGTAGGTATCGGTCGCGGCTGCGCTCTTCAAACTTTTTGATGCTGCTTGCAGGGTTGCGATCTTCAAACAAGTCGTCTGCGATTGCCTTCGCGAAAACACTGCAGATCAGGGCCAATACTCGGTTGGCCATGTAGTGACCATTCCGCGTTCCGATACTGGTATGCAAACTGATGACGGCCTGCTTTGTGATCGCGGATGCTTTTCTGTGCTGCCAAGTCGTTATGTATTTGTCGATCTTTCGCTGATCTTCCTCCCATGTCCGCTTATGCGACTGGGCATAATCCATGAAGTGCGTACACAGGTCACCAAAGGTCAGTTCTTCGCGCACTTCCTGCCTTCGTTTTTGTGGGTTGCCGCCGCGTGCAATGTCGACCGCTACGTCGGCCGCGAGACTTCGGGCCTGTTGGATAGTGATACCTGGATAGCGCCCCAGGCGAACACGCACGGGCCGACCTTCCACCTTCTTGTAGCTGTAGAAAGTCTGGAGCCCGCTCGCGGTTATGCAGAGACATAAGCCCGTTACGCGGGCGTCGTACACATAGACCCGGCCCGCCTTTGGCGTCGTGGTTTTCGCCAGGGATGCTTTCGAGAATAGAAACCGTTTCGTTTCGCTACGGCCTGCCATCATTGCCCCCGTTTCTGATATCAGTCAGATCGTCCGACCGGTGCTACCGGTGCTACCCGGTGCTACCTTTTGTGTCAAACTAGGTTAACTTTGGTGGTAGCACAGCCATAAGAGCTTACCGCAACACGTTACTTCGTCAATGATTATCGATGGTCATCAATCAGAGACAATTAAAAAAAGTGATGCCATTTCAGTGCAACGTGAATCTCGGATGTTGTCTTTTCGCATCATGGGAGTCACCTTGATGAGTGATCGGCTCGACGCGGCGCGCGGTGATCTGGCGGCCGTAAGTCGTTGTCCGCTCGATGGAAACGTCCGGCGGCAAGGCCGCGGCGACGGCCTGCGCAAGGCGGCCGGCACGGGCGTTGCTTGTTATCGAGACACGGGTTATCGAGGCACGGGCCAGCCAAAACACGCACCCGTGAGCGGCCCCGCTAAACCTGACTCCTGATCCCTGTCCTCCTGCCCCCTGACCGCTGTCACCTGAGGATTGCCGCCGTGAGCCATGTCATCGAAATCAACGAGGTCGGCCAACTAGAGCATTATCGCCTAGCCTGGCAGTCGCTGCTATCTAGTACGCCCTGCGGTTCGTTCTTTCACACGCTCGATTGGTTGGAGCTCTACTGGCGACACTTCGCGGAGGATCAGAAGCTGCGGGTACTGGTGGTTCATGCCGAGGGCAAGCCGATCGGGATTTTGCCGCTGTGCGTTGATACCGAGCGGTCGCGGTTGGGTGTGATTCGGAAGCTGACCTATCCGGTGCCGCCGTGGGCAACGTCTTTCGGACCGATCGGACCGAATCCGACCGCGACGTTGTTGGTCGCCATGCGACACATTCGCGAGACGCCGCGGGACTGGGATCTGATCGATCTGCCGTCGATCGACGAGAGCGATGGGGGACGGACCGAACGCGCTTTGCGAGCCCAGGGCTTTTCGACCGCGAGCGAACCATGGGCCTCGGCTTCAGTGGTCCGTCTTGATTCGAGTTGGGATCAATACGTTGCCAGCCGTGACGCCGCGTGGCAGGAAGAACATCGCCGAGGACAGCAGCAACTGGCCGCGCGGGGCGAGGTCCGCTTTGTGCGCTATCGCCCGCAAGGTTTTGCCTATGACGACGGCGATCCACGCTGGGATCTCTACACGGCGTGTGAAGAGATCTCACAGAGTAACACGGGCAGCAACGCGGGCAACGGTGTGGTCCATGGGACGGGCAATGGAAAGACGACCCGTGATGAAACGACCGGGCGATTTCTACGCGACGTCCACGAGACGGCCGTCGCGCGGGGCATGCTCGACCTGTGTCTGTTGTTGGTCGCACAGCAGCCGGTGGCATATCTCACCAGCTATCACGATCAGGGCCGACTGTTGACGGTTCGCACGGGAGTGGTCCCCGCCTGGGCAGGTTCGGGTGCCAACCACGTCTTATGGGCCAACGCGCTCGAGGACAGCTTTGTCCGGGGTGATCGGCGTTATGAGATTCCGGCGGACGTCGCTGAGCGTTGCAGCGGCTTTGTGACGGACGTCGAGTCGAGCTGGCGACTCTTGCACTATCGGCCGCTCGACGTGCGTGCCCAGGCGGTGCGACTCAAAAGCTGGCGACGGCGCAGGGCATCAGAAGCTGCGGGAACGGCGGTGTCTCGGGGCCGTCGCCTTGGGCTCCTTCCCCGGCACCCAGGCTTAGGCTTGACCCAGCCGGTGTCTCACGGCTGAGCGTCTATGTCCGCCTGGCCGGTGGCGGCCTTCATGGCGGCGGCTTCGCGGGCGAGCTTGAAGCTCGGGCCTGGTGCGAAATACTGGACGTCGTCGGTGAGATAGTTCGGACTGGGCAAGGTCTGGCCGTTCATGCTGACCTGGCATCCGGTCGCCAGTAGCGATGCGGCCAGAAATCCGCCACAAGCCAACAGGCAGAGGGTACGGGGCCGTTGATTGGCTGGGTTCATTCGCCTTCTCTCCTCTTCTGGTGCGACTTGCTAGACCGCTTGCGCTGTGCATCAGGACGCTAAAGTCTACGCAATCGATATACTCAACACGATCGTTATCGTCTGTCTGCCCATCGTGACTTTGAAAAGATTGCCGTAAATCTTGGGCGAGCGAGCAGATTAACCGCTGGCTTCCGCCTGCGGCTAAGAAAGGGTCACTGTAGACGGGGTTTGCGGCCGCAAATGGCAGACTGGGGAATCTGCGAAAACGGGCCAGCCGGAACATGTTCCCCGTTCGCCCCGACGCACGTTGCTCGATATGATAATGGCAATGATCGAGTCCTACGCAACACGTCTGGTGTGCCGAGTCCTCCTGGCGATGGTGGTGGCGGTGGTGGTGCTCGCCGGCGCGGCGCGGCCAATTCTGGCCCAGGGCGAACGGGCCCGGCCGCGACAATCGTTTTTCGCGGCGATTGATGAACTCTACTCGGGCGAATATCGTCGCGCGCTGAGAGGTTTTCAGAGTGAACTCCGCAGCGGCGTCAAATCGACCGAAGGTCGTTGGATCGATTCGATCTGCTACCACACGATGCTCGGCGAGACGTACTACCACATGGGTCAAAACGCCGCGGCTCTCAAGCAATACGATGCGGCTGTAGAACTTTTTCTGGCCCATTCCGAATGGTTGATGCGCGTCGAGTTTCCACGTGCGGTCCAGGCCGATCGCAACCTGGGCCGCCAGCCGAGCCCTTGGGGTCGCAGCTCGCGCAACGTAGTCTTCGGCCGCTTTGACGACACCATGCTGATGCGGATAGGACGGATCAACAACGCTCCGCAGCTTCAGCGGGGCGGCGTTGTTCGGCAGGCGATGCTGATTCCGGTCCGGGTGGCTGAAATCGTTCGCTGCACGACGCTGGCGATCCGACGGCGTGGTGAACTACTAGGACCGTTGGCAAAGCACGACGGGTGGACCGGCCGGCTGGTCGCGGCGCTCGCGCGTCGGCCCGGACCACCGAACCATTGGTCGGCGTCCTGGATCAGCCTGCAGCTGGGTATGGCCCAGGCGAGCGCCGGCAAGACGCAGCAAGCCATCAAGAACTTGCAGAACGCGCTGCTGGTCAATGGACAGTTTGACCATCCTCTTTCGTGCGTGGCAATGGTGGAACTAGGACGGCTGGCGTTGGCGGCGGGCGAGATGGATCGTGCGGCCCAGTTGTTTGAAGAAGCTATTTACTCGGCGTATTACTTTGAAAATATCGGCGTTCTCCAAGAGGCACTGTGGGTTGGAGCCGAGACGCATCTGATCGCCAACCGGCCGGGGCTCTATCCGCCGCTGGCGACCGGAGCTCGCTGGGCCCATCGGGAAGACTACCATCATTTGGAAGCTTCGATGCTGTTGCTGGCCGCGGAAAACCAGGCGGCACTCGGCCAAATCGCAGCCGCCCAAACGGCGCTCGGCCAGGGCCGAAAAGTCATGGCGCGGCGCGACATGGGGTTGGCCGTTCTCGGTGCGCGGGCCAATTATTTGGCTGCGCTCGTCGGCCGTCAGACGGGCACCGAAGAACAGGCCGCCACCGCGCTTCAAGCGGCGCTCGCCTTTCAAGAAAACAGTTCCCGTTGGCTGTTCCAAGTGACGCTCGCCGACAGCCGTTTTTTGGAAGGAGCGTTGACAGCCCGCAATGCCAACAAGGTGTACGCAGAGCTGCTGCGCGATCCGACTCCCGCCGATTGGGTGCGATGGCCCTTCGAATCGCTTTCGATATTGGCCATTCCCCATCCGCAGAGTTTTGAGCTGTGGTTCACCGCGGCGCTCAAACGGAAGGAAATCGAACGGGCACTCGAGATCTCGGACGCAGCGCGGCGCCACAGGTTTTACACCTCGCTTTCGCACGGTGGGCGATTGCTCGCACTCCGCCGGATATTAGAAACGCCGGCCGAGCAATTGCCGTCCGATGCCGCGCTGCAGCGGCAAGACCTCCTCGTTCGTTTTCCGGCCTACGACGAGATGGCCCGTCGCGCGCGGGCAGTACGCCAGAAAATCCTGGCGGCCGGCCTGCTTCCTGAAGACGATCAGGCTCGCAAAGAGCAACAAAGACAACTGGCCGAATTATCCTCTCTGAGCGAGGCCCGCGAAGCCATGCTGCGTGGCATCGCCTTGCGACGTGTAGCGGCCGACATGGTGTTTCCGCCACAAACTTCGATCGCGCAGGTGCAAGAGAAGCTGGGCGAAGCAACAGCGCTACTGGCCTTTTTCGTCGCGGGAGACAGGCTTCATGCGTTCTTAATCGGCAAAAAACCAGGGCAATACGCGCATTGGCAAATTCACTCACCCAAAACATTCCGCCGAGAAATCGTTGAATTGTTACGCGCTTTGGGCAACATGGACCCCAATCGCGAACTCTCGTTGGAGACGCTTGTTGATCCAAGTTGGCGGGAGGCCTCTCGCAAGGTCTGGAAACGATTGTTCACCGGCTCGAAGGTCGATGTCCGCCGTGACATCGAAGAACTGGTGATCGTGCCCGACGGCCTATTGTGGTATCTCCCGTTCGAGGCACTCGTGTCGGACGATGGCGAGAAGGGTCAACTTCCAAATTCTCGTCCCGAGGAATCGCCACCCTTGCTGAGCCACGTTCGCATTCGGTATGCGCCGACCATCGGCTTGTCCGTGCCCGGCCTGCGGACGGTGCCGCCGATCCAGAATACCGGCATCGTGGTGGGCAAACTCTTCCCGCGCGACGCCGACGAAGTCTCCGCCGCTCGGCTTGAACAGTTGCTCGGCGTGGTGCCGTCGCCGGTGGTCCTCCGAGCACCATTGCCTGGTCCGGCGGCGGTGATCGGTTCGCTGCTCGACGAGTTGATCGTCTTGGACGATGTTGCCCCGTCGAGCGCCTATGGCTGGCTACCGATTCCCGAGGGTCGTGGCCGTTCGAATATCGGTTTGGAAGCCTGGATGGCGCTTCCCTGGGGCGGTCCGCAACGGATCGTGCTGCCTGGCTTCCATACGGCTGCCGAAAGCGCGTTGCGTCGCCGAGGCGGCGTGGTGGACGGCCACGAGACTTTTTTGTCCGTCTGCGGCTTGATGGCCGGTGGTGCGCGGACCATTGTGTTGAGTCGTTGGCGAACGGGCGGCGAATCGAGTTTTGCGCTGGTCCGCAAGTTCACCGAAGAAGTCACGCAGTCGTCGCCGGCGGCCGCTTGGCAACGGAGCACCGAGCTGCTTCAGTCGCGATCGGTCGACTGGGAGCGAGAACCCCGCGTACAACGGTTCGATGTGGAAGTACCGCCGTTGGCCACCCATCCTTTTTTCTGGTCCGCCTGCATGCTGATCGACTCGGGCGTCCCCTCCGCGCCGGAAGATCTCGAAGAGCCCGAAATCCCTGAAGAGCCCAAAATCTCTGAAGAAGACAACTCGCTCGAGGCCGTAGGCCAGAGCTTGCCCCGCTGAGTGTCGGTGTCACGGTTTTGAAGCCCGGAGATGGCCATCCCTGGTCGTTAGAGCAAATCCCACTCGCATGCAGAGCGTAAACTCGCCGCTCACACTCCCTCTCTCCAAACTACGAAAACTTTCGTTGACAAATACGAAACGTTTCGTATAATACCGGCGTCCAACCAACGGGGCCAGCGCCCAGCCAACCGGCCCACGTCCAAGTAGCCGACCCCGCGTCCAACCCGAAGATGGAGCCGCCAAACATGGCCAAGGAGCCCAAATCACAGCCACCTCGGCAGCCGGCATCGCAACCGACCGACGCCGAGCTGGCCATTCTGCAAGTCCTCTGGTCTGGCGGGCCGAGCACCGTGAGGCAAGTCCACGAAACACTCAGCTCGCGCCGCACGACCGGCTACACCACCACGCTCAAACTGATGCAGATCATGGTCGACAAGCGTCTGGTCGTCCGCGACGAGTCGCAACGCTCGCACATCTACCGTGCCCAATTGAGCCAAGACCGTGCCCAGCGGCAGCTTGTCCGCAGCCTGCTCGATCAGGCGTTCGAGGGCTCGGCCAAGGGCCTGATTCTGCAGGCACTCGCCACTCGGCGGGCCTCGGCTGCAGAGCTATCGGAAATCCGCGACCTGCTCGACTCGCTCGATGGAGATAAAAAATGAATTGCCTAACCGACTCCATCACAACCCTTGCTCAGTCTTTCGCAGCCGTACCCATCGCTCGCCTGTTCGAGACCGAGACGGCTGAGCGGTTCGGCTGGGCGCTGGTCCATTCGCTCTGGCAGATCGCCCTGCTGGCGGCCGTTTACTTGATCTTTCGACAGCTCATGCGGCGACAATCGGCGGCGGCCCGTTACGTAGTTGCCTGCCTCATCATGTTGGCGATGGCCGTGGTGCCGGTCGTGACGGCCCTCGTCGTCCAAGTGCAATCGTCTGTCCCGCTCGCAACACGCATTGCGGAAGTCGCGACAGCCGCCGAGAACCAATTCGCTTCACAGCCCGTCCAGGGCGTTACACCTTCGCTGCACGAAACGGATCCATCCGGCGTTACCGTTGCTGATGCAGACGCCGGCCAGGATTTGTCAGTTATGTCCTCCCTGCCCGCACGTACGTGGCGGGATCGGCTGCGCACATCGCTCCAGCCCACGCTGCCCTGGTTGGTGGCGTTCTGGTTCACCGGCGCCGTGCTGCTGGCCCTGCGACAATTGGGCGGCTGACTGACGGTTCGCCTCCTCTGCACCACCGGCACGCAGCCGGTCGGTAATGAGTTGATAGCCTAATTGCAACGGTTGGCCACGCGGCTCGGCGTCGGTCGGGCTGTCCGGCTCGTGCAATCGGTCCGCGTGGACGTCCCCTCGGTCATCGGGCATTTCAAACCGGTGATCCTGCTGCCGGCCAGCGCGCTGACCGGCCTCGCGCCACAAGAGCTCGAAGCGATTCTGGCGCACGAGCTGGCCCACATTCGCCGGCACGATTACCTGGTCAACCTGATTCAGACGACCATCGAAACGCTCCTGTTCTATCACCCGGCCGTCTGGTGGATATCGCGCGAGATCCGCACCTAGCGCGAAAACTGCTGCGACGATCTGGTGATCGACGTCTGCCAGGACCGCCTGCATTACGCCCGGGCACCGGCCACGCTCGAACAGCAGCGCGGCAGTGTCCGTGAGCGGAACGTACCGGCCGGCGCACTCTTGCGCCGCATCCGCCGCATCGTCGGCCAACCCACAGAACCACACTGCCAGCGCCGCACCTGGGTGAACCTGGTCGTCGTGCTCGCGCTGCTCGCCCTGCTCCCCGCCGGCATGATCCAAGGCAACCAGCCGGCTGGCAAGACCGAATCGGTGCAGGACACGCAAAACGACAATGGTCTCAAACGCTCTGGCAAAACCACCATCTCTGGCCGCATCGTTCTGGGAGACGGCTCGCCCGCGACGACCAAGAGCTGGCTTTACTCAGTGTCCCGTAGAAAAAAAGGGAAGAACGAAAGTACCA
>CAUYYY010000068.1:0-8411 GCA_963577165.1 Planctomycetota bacterium
CGATGGGGCGGTTAGATGTCCTTCTCCCATACCACGTCCGCCTCTCCGGAAGTCTGATTAACGTGCCTGGCCAGCACAAACAGCAGATCGCTTAACCGGTTTAGGTAGATGATTATTTCCAGGCCGATTGCCGCTTCGGCCGAAAGCGTAACCACTCGGCGTTCCGCCCGGCGGCAGATCGATCGCGCCAACTGGAGATGTGACGCCGCGACCGTGCCCCCGGGAAGGATAAATTCTTTGAGCGGCGGCAGCGCCGCCTCGTGCTGATCGATCGTACGCTCAAGCCACTCGATCTGCCGCTCGGTGATGTTCTGCGGTCCACTCGCCTTGGCTACGGGCGTCGCCAATTCCGCGCCAAGATCGAAAAGCTGATTCTGAACGCGAAAGATGATCGTAGCGATGTCCCGAGGCAGGCCCGATGCGCGCGCCACACCCAACACGGCACTGAGCTCATCGACGACGCCAATGGCCTCGATTCGCGCAGCATCTTTCCGCACTCGTGGTCCGCCAAACAGGCCCGTCTCGCCCTCGTCACCCGTTTTCGTGTAGATCTTCATGGCAGTGTTCTGGAGCAATGTTTTATCGATTGTGGAGTTTTTGGTTCGCTCTTCGCTTCGCGTCGCGTCGCGGCTAAACGGCTAGCGCACTTCGATCACTTTCACTTTTAACTGTCCGACGACGTTGAGTATTGGCAGCAAACTGCTGTAAGCGCTCGCGCCGCCCAGGTTCGTGTCGGTTACCTTGAGGTGCGCGGCACCGATGCCGCCGAGTCCGAGCGTCGCGTCGAGCGGTACCCAGCGGTCGGCGATCCATACTTCGTTCCACATATGATACAAAAACCCACCGGCCGGTGGGGAATAGACGAGGCCGATGGCCACGCGAGCCGGAATACCCCGCGCCCGACACAAGGCCGCCAACAGGACCGCGTGCTCCGTACAGTCTCCCTCACGATGCTGAGCAACCTCGGCAGCGCTGGCAAAGACCTGACTAAAATTCTTTTTGGTTACCACGCGGTGAACATGACTTTCTAGCGCGATGGCGACCGACCAGGGCTCGGTCGCGTCGGTGGCGACCGAATGGGCCATTTCGACAATTCGCGGATCACCGCTCTGGATCAAGCTGGAATCGCCTAGATCCGCCTCCGTCGGAGGTTCGCTCGGCGCGTCGATGGCCGGTTGATCTGGGGCCGGCGGTTGATCCGGTCGAACAGCATGCACGACGAGCCGAACGGTATTTGCACCGGCGGATCGCACCTGTTGTGACACGCCACTTGGAAAGACCGACGTCGGATCACTGCTTTCAAGAGTTAACTCGTACTCTGCGTAGGTTGTATTATGTCCACCGGGCAGCGGCTGCTCGAGTCGGGCCACGACATCAAGTCCCAGATCGAACTGGGGCACAGGATGATCGCTGGTGGCAATCTCGCGCGTCGTACGAATAAGTTCCATGTCCAGGCTGCTCGTGTATGCTTTCAGCACCTCCCCGTCGCGGTTAGTCCACAGCGTTTGGTCTATTTTCATGTTGCTGTCCGGCAGCATCTGGGAAGCGCGAATCCGCAACAGGCGAAACCGGCCACCGAGCAGAGGAACTTCTTCCCAACTCTCAGCAACCAGTTGCCACGTTGCGATCTGATCGACCATCGGTTCGAGTTTTTTCAGATCCCGCGTTTCGCCTGGAGTCATTGGGTTCTGCCGCAACGACTGCTCAACGGCAAAGAACCCGCCCGTGCCGCGTGGCCAGGGCATCTCGTGGGTCCGAGTCTGGCCGGCGGAAGTTACCTGGTAACGCAAAACGTCGTCGGAGACCTCGCCTTCAAAATCGCGTGAACCGCCGGGCATGTCCATTCGATAACGGAGGGCGAGAACTTCTTCTGCCGAGGTTTCGATGCAAGCGGACGTTAGATGAACGAGGCTCTCGGTGCCGAAGCGTTTCAGACGCATCGAGCTTTGCGCTTCGGTACGAACGGCCGCCTCGTCTTGCCAAACGATCGACCTAGCGACCGTGTGGACCTGCCCGACTCGACTGCCCGAGATCAGCAGGGCGTCCCACGTCTCGGTCAGGACCGGATTATTCTGGACCAGCTTGTTCTGGGCCGGCTTGTTTTGATTGGGCTTGTTCTGGGCCGGCTTGTTCTGATCAGGCTGGGGCGCATCACATCCGGTGACGACCAGGCAAGTCAGCGCGAGCATCATGAACAGGGTCGCCATTAACGGGGGCATCATAAAGTTGAGCCGAGCCATACTTCCTTCCGAGGGTAAAAAGCGAGTCTTTTTAATCGCAGCAACAGGGTGCATTATCAACCCTAACGGCAATTCGCCAAGGGTGGCCGACCTGGAGCAAAAACCCGAGCTAGACTTCTCAAAACATGACCACGTGACGCACCCCGCCAGTACGCGTGATCCCCCAGCCAGGCCGTGGTCCGCGACGGAACCAGTTGTTCCGGTTCTGACGACCAAAGAGCCTAGCACAACAGGAAAACACGATGTGCAGGCGAAATACTGCATGAAACAGCGCGAAAACATAACCTAGATTTGTTTGGACGCTCCCGCATACCTACCCGTGGTCTCCGAACGCCACCATTCGCCGAATTACCAGCCGAGAATGCCGATGGGCTTCCTGAAAAAGTTTTTTCGCAACGTGCTTCGCGATGGTATGCCGTCGCAGGCGACCAGCAGCTTCGACCACCTTACGGAAGAGGAATTGGCTGCCCATCTGGGCGTCCGTCGTTACGGCGGATTTGAACTGACCGACGCGGTCAGACCCTCATACGATCTTCAGGTCGTGCCCCGACAGGGATTTCGACACGATGTATACCGCGATGACGAGACCCACGCCAACGTGCCCGTACTGATGGCTGCTGCATCGCGCGAACACGTATTCGATATGTTCATGGAAATGCTCGATCCACTTGGGAATGTGGTTGACGTGGTCATCGAAACCAGTCACGAAAGCGCTGCCCAAGATCATACCGACCTGTACCGAGAGCACATCGACATGCCGGTCCTCAAGAGCATCCTGTGGGACTTTGAGGATCTGCTCACCCATGACGGATGTACGAGCATCGCGGTACTCAATCCCGGAGTGCCGCAGGAAGTTCAACTCGACGAACACAAATTGCTGATCGCTTATGGCACAGACCTGTCGGAATATGAACAGACTCTTCGTGATCGCAACCTACCCTGTGACGATGGGATGAAGTTCATCACCGAAGCCGAGCATGTCCACGCGACCAGCGATCAGTATCTCGAGAAGTTTGAACAACTGAAGATGCGGCTGGGCATGGACGGAGGTTACTAGGTGGCTTTTCAAGGCCATCGTGGTGGGCCAGCAGCCGTAGGCCGGAACGAGCGGTAGCGCTGCTCCGGCATGCCCCTCTCTAATCGCGAGCCTGCCGGAACTGCGCGGAGCTTGTTCCGGCCTACATCTCCGCTACGCCGTCGAGACGTGAGTCCGATCTCCAAGCTTGCATTTCCCAGATTTCTGTCCGTGCGTAAAATCTGTCAGCGCATAAAAATGGACCGCTGATTGGGGCAGGTAATCAGCGGCCCACCGTCGACAAAGATGGCCGACGTGTACGCTCTCTATTTTCGGCTTGACTAGCCCCCCAACTGCATAGGAATTTCAAAGATATAGCCGGGAACTTTTCCGACAGCGTAGTGTCTGCGGGTAAAAACAGCGCTGTATGATTGCTAGCACACGGCGGCTCGATTCGGTTACTTGATCGTGGCCGGTTACTCGGTCGTGGCGGTGGTCGCAAACCCAGATTTTGCCAGTTGCTTCTGAATGGCGGATACGACAGCATCTCCGAGGGTCGCCTGGCCCGAGTCTTCGGCCAGACGCACACGTTCTTTGGCGAGAAACGTTTCGCGCTCCGCGGCAAGCGTATTGATCTTCTTCTGAATCTCGGCGCGCTTGGTGGCCATTTTCTTGACGTATGCCTTCCGCTCGTCGAGGGACATATCCTTCAATACGTCCGGCAGTTGCTCGGCTTTCATCTTTCCCAGAACCTCGCCGTCCCCGCTCAACGAATCAACCAAGTCACGATCCAGGTTTCGGTACACCTCGCCTGCCTTGACTGAGGCCCGAGCGGCGGCGGCGCCTCGGCCGGCTTGCAGCGCGTTCGAGTCCTGTGCGACTTGGTTTTCCGCATAACGATGTCGCTGCTTCTCAGTTCCACACCAGAGATAGGTCGTGTTCAGCTTGGCGCTGAGTTTGATAATGATTTCATCTTGCGGACATTTGATGATTACGACGGCGCGATCTTGATCGATGTTGAAGAACTCGCCCTCGGCTAACTGCGCGCCATGCTGCCACTTTCCCGCGATGCCCGTACTGTTATTTCCGCAGTGGATCGTGTTGACGACGATTCCAAGCTCGATGGCTCGCTTGCAGGCGGTACGATAATCAACCTTGCCTTGCGTGAACGGTTCGTTGCCGGCGATGAAGATCGCCTTGTAGCCGCCGGGCTCTTTGGACCAATCGAGTCGAGTGATCGCCTCGTCGATGACTTGCCCACAGTACTCGTCGCCGCCGGAAGTCGTCAGCGCGAAGAGCGACTCGGAAAGCTTGTCCAAATCGTCTGTCAGGGGCACGATCTGACGGATATAGCCCTCGGAGGCCGGAAGGCGCGTGTTGCCATGTTCGAACAGCGCGACACGCAGTACCGGGGTCAGCCCCTTTTTCTTCGCCTTGGCAAACTGCTGGACAATCGTCCATAGCTGGCTCTTGGCTTGGTTGATCAGGCCGTTCATCGAATTGGAGGTGTCCAATAGAATGGCCACGTCGACGGCCGGTCGTTGCCCGGAGAATGGCGCAGTCGCCTCTTGTTCGACCGGTTTCGGTCGCTCCACCGTGATGACAACTTTGGCGCCGTCCGCAGCGGCGAATGTCGTTGCTGTAAAAAACGTCACCACCACCATGTAAAACCTCACGGGCATACAAAACGTCATGGGCCGAAACATAATAAACTCCTCTCTCGTTCAAATCTTGTTCAAAGATACGAAACAACCGATACGCGTGGGCCTCGTGAAACTCGGCCCACCCTACTTCCTACGGATTCGTTGTCTCAGCACCCCGGCTGCTGTGTCACGATGAATTCCGAAGTTCCGCTCGTCAGCAGCCGGGGTGCTTCCCATTGCAACTGCTTTCACTACGGATTCGTCGCGAGCATGGTGCGATCGCGGACCGCATGTCCGAGCAACTTGCCCTACGGGAGATTTGATGCGATTCGGGCGATGAAAGTTCCGGCAATCTCCCTCGCACCGAAAAAATCATGGGGTTTAGGCAATTTGCGTCGTCTTGAACGACCGCCTCACCACCTCGGGGTCTGACATTCCGGTCTTGCCAGAAACGATCAGTTCCGGGAAACTCCGCCCCGCTTTTTCCTTAATTCTACCCATCGAGACCTTGGTACAATCCGCGATGCTCGTTTGTCGACTACGGACAACCACTCGGCTGCTCGTCTGGGCAATCAGTTGCGTCTGGGCAACCGGTTGTGGCTGGACGATTCTCGCCTCCGGTCCGCTGGTTTATCCCGGTGCGACTTATCCCGACGAGGCGAGGCTTGGCCAGCAGCAGATTCCGATTGGGCCGGCGTCGGTCGGCTGGGAAAACCCGACACTGGTTCCGCATGTCGATCGCGATTTCGTCTGGGAGCAAGTGATCGACGTCGTCGACGATTACTTTCGGATCGAGCGAGAGAGGTGGGTACGATTGGTCGGCAACGTGCTGACAGAAGGACGCATCGATACCTTTCCGCAAGGCGGGGCCACATGGTTCGAACCTCACTTGGGCGACAGCGTCGGACGCTACAACCGTCTGGAGAGCACATTGCAGACAATTCGTCGACAAGCGGTTGTCCACGTGATTCCCGTCGAGGGGGGCTTTCTGGTGGACGTGACAGTCACCAAAGAATTAGAAGATTTGCCTAAACCCGAGCGAGCGACGGCCGGCGCCGCCAGCTTCCGCTATGACAATTCGCTGCCCAGCCGCGCCGCGCCAGACGACACAAAAGAGTCTCCCCGCAGTTGGATTCCGCAGGGTCGCGATACGGCCTTAGAACAACAGATGCTCGCCCAACTGTTGGCTCGCTTCGGGGCGACCACGCACCCGTCAAGCTGGCAATAGTGGCGGTAGAAAGCAGGTGCGGCTGCTGCGTCATTAGCGCGGGGACAAGCCCCGCGGCTCGCACTCTTTTTAGCCGGAGTGCTGGTGGCTTATTGCGACGTTGCCCTGGCTTGAATGCCCAATACGGGCGCGACCGCCGCGGTCGGCGCGACCGCCGGCCGGGCGATCGGCAGCTTGAGCGTAATGGCGGTCCCTTTGCCGACCGTGCTCTCTGCTCGAATGCGGCCATTATGGGACTCGATAATGTCTCGACACATCGCCAGCCCCAGGCCGGTCCCGCCTTTGCCCGTCGCGTCGGGTCCCTTCTTGGTCGTGAAGAAACGATCAAAAATACGGCGAAGTTTATCCCGCGGAATGCCGCTGCCAGTGTCGCGGACCGTCAGATCGACCATTCCGGTCGAGGCGTCGTGGACCGTGCGGATTAGGAGCCTGCCGCCATTGGGCATGGCTTGGCGAGCGTTGATCATCAGATTGAGCAACACTTGCTGAATTTGGTTCCCATTCGCGAGTACTTCCGGCACGTCCTCGAACTGTTTTTCGATGACGATCCGATACTTGGTCATTTCGCGATCCAGAAGCACCAGAGCATCGTCAATCAGGCGGTGAAGGTCGGTCGGCTCGTGTTGGTCCGATCGATTTCGGGCCATCCCCAGCACGCTGTTCGTAATCTTCGCGGCCCGGTTCGCGGCGGTGTGAATCTTGTTCAGGGCCTTGTCCCGAGTCGGCTCATCTTTGTGCCGGATGCCGATCTTCGCATAGTTGATGATCGTCATCAGCACATTGTTAAATTCGTGAGTGATCGTACTCGTCAGTTCTCCGAGAGCCGTGAGCTTCTGCGCCTCGTTCAATTGTGCCTGCAACATTTCGATCTGCTCTTGCAGGCTCGGTTCGTCCAGGTTCTTACTGCTCGATTCCGCCTGGTCGTTCATTGTGACCCTTTCAAAGCTGTCCAACCAAAACGCCCAGGTTACCGCGGCGGCACCTGTCTCGCTGTTTTGCCGGACCAGAATTTCTGTATCAGCTGAGCCACCTGGAATAGAGGGTGCCTGTCCCCCTTTTTCAACCAGCTTAACAACCCTATGTCAAATATAGAGTTACTATCTACTGACGGTATCGTCGAACCAAGCTGGGCGACTACAGGTCAAGGCGGTATAATCCGGCCACGTATTGCACGGCGACAAGGACGCTGGCGCGATTTGGAGAAGCGTGTACAAGTCACACGGAGGTGAGACACGATTTATGACGCACACAGTTCAGTTGGTTGAGTCTGCGTCGGCCGTAGCAAAGCGTCTCGGCTACAAAATTCGGCACGACTCGCTCGGAGAAGTGGCTGCCGGCGCTTGTCGAATCCGAGGCCAAAGATGGATTTTTCTGGACCTGGCCGATGGACCTGCCGATCAGCTCGCCGCGCTCCGTGATGTCTTGCGAGCGGATCCCATGCTGAGCAACCTCGAGATGCCCGAGGATCTTGCCCGCTATCTCGATGTTCGCAAATCGGCATAGACGGCCCAAGGTCCGCAGGCATGCGCGCATGGATGCCCAGCCGGGTGGCGGGGAAGGAGCTTCCGGCGACGGCCCCGAGGTTGGAGCCTACACCACCGGGGCCGTCGCTTAGGCTCCGACCCCGCCACACCCCATAACCTCGTCCGCCGCTTTACGCGTCGCGATACAGTTGCTGTTGCTCAATGTATTCCGCCACGGCCGCTGAGGTCAGCGCCTCAATACCCACGCCATCGGCCACACGCCGACGAATCTCGGAGCTACTGACATCACGCGCCGGCATTTCAATTCGCCGAGGGGCTATCTTCACCAGACTTTGAGGCGATAACAGTCGTTCGAGAACAGCGAAGTCCGCCCGTGGCGAACCGGGCCGCTCGACCACCACGGGCGTCGCGAGGCGGCAAATCTCCTCCGGGCGGCGCCAGGTCGGCAAATCGAAGAGCGAGTCGGCACCCAGTAACAAAAACAATTTTGCATCGGCGTGTTGCTGCCGAATCTCGGTGAGCGTGTCGACGGTGTAACTCACGCCGCCCCGCTCCAATTCCAATGTGCAGACCCCATAGCGTGGATCGGCGGCGGTGGCCCGCTCGAGCATATCTGCCCGCAGCGCAGCGGGAGTTTGAATTCGGTCTTGCTTGTGCGGCGAGGATGCCGCCGGCACGAACCAAACCTGGTCCAGGGGACATTTTTCCAGGCAAGCGGCAGCCAAGTGCAAATGCCCGAAATGCACCGGGTCGAAACTACCGCCAAAGATGCCTAGTCGCATATCATCCCCGCTCTCTGCT
>CAUYYY010000069.1:0-8261 GCA_963577165.1 Planctomycetota bacterium
TCAAGATCATTAAGCAGGAGATCGAGCACTCCTACCATCCGACCGTGGTGCGGCCGCTTCGACTCGACCGCCAACCGATCGAAGACCCCGACCTGCGGCACAACATCCTCGTTTACTTCGGACTGATTCTGGTCATTTTTGTATTCAGTTGGATGCTTCTCGTCACTTGGGAGCCCGACACAACGTGGCAGAACGGTTCGGGCAGTACGCTGGAAAATAAACTGATTGATTCGGCCAGCGGCATCGCGGCCACGCTGAACAATATCGGACCCGGGCTCGGTACCGTTGGGGCCAAGCGCAACTACGCCCACTTTTCTACGCAATCGAAACTCTTGTTCACTTGGCTGATGATGGTCGGCCGACTGGAGATTTTTGTGATCCTGGTGCTGTTCACGCCAGGTTTCTGGCGTAACCGCTGACGCTTTTACCATTTAGCCACTGGAAGCACCCCGGCTGCTGTTTTACAACAGATTTTGTGGCTTATCCAGCAGCAGCCGGGGTGCTGAAACCATGTTCTGGAAACGAAAGATATCAACTGCTGCGGTCGTTTCAGATTATCTGCTGGCCTGCGAGCAGATGGTCCGGGCGCAGTTGGTCGGCCGCAATATCAAAGACACGCGCGTGTTGCAGGCAATGGCCCAAGTGCCACGCGAGGAATTCGTGCCGGACGACATGCGGTCGTCCGCCTATGACGATCGCGCACTGCCGATCGGACAAGACCAGACCATCTCTCAGCCCTACACGGTCGCCTTCATGCTGCAAGCGTTGCAGCTTACCGGCCAGGATCGGGTGCTGGAGATCGGCACCGGCAGCGGTTACGGAGCGGCCGTGATCTCACGACTTGTCCGGCACGTCGACACGGTCGAACGTTTGCCGGCATTGGTCGGCGGAGCGCGCGAGCGGCTTCGGCGGTTGGGCTATCACAATGTCACGGTTCATCTGGCCGACGGAACCTTGGGGCTGGCCGAGTACGCACCGTTTGATGCCATCGTTGTGACCGCCGGCGCTAAAACATTGCCCCCGGCATACGCCGAGCAGCTTGGCATGGGAGGCCGGATCGTGATCCCCATCGGCTCGCGTCCCCGCAGCCAGACTATGACCTGCTATACCCGCGGCGAAAACCAGTGGCGGATCGAAAAACTGGGCGGCTTTGCCTTCGTTCCGCTCATCGGCGAACAAGGCTGGCCCACTGATTAGCCCCGCGTCCTCGTCCCTCTGCTCTCCGCCCTCCGCTCTCTGCCGGTTATAACGGTTTTTCTAATCATCCGGCCCTGCTCGCGTCGATGGGCATGACTGAACGTTTATGCTAGCACGCGCGGCTGCCATCTGCAGGGAACGCCCTCCGTGGCGTTCATTGCGATAGAGTGGATCACATGATTCGTACTGCCCTGAAAAATCCGCATCTCGTCATCGTTAGCGCGTTGGTCATCGTCGCGCTGGGCGTCTACACCTATCGCAAGATTCCGGCTGACCTGCTGCCAATGTTCGATACGGCCGCGGTGCAGATCGTCACGTTCTATCCCGGCATGCCGACCGAAGTGATGGAAAAGGACATCATGAGCCGGCTCCAGCGCTGGACCGGCCAGAGCGTCGGCATCGAACACCAGGAAGCCAAGGCGATGCAGGGCGTTTGCATCGTGAAAGACTTCTTCAACGAAGGCATCTCGATGGACACGGCCATGGCACAGGTCACCAGCTACGCCATGAGCGACATGTTCTATCTCCCGCCCGGCACGATCCCGCCGATGGTCATGCCGTTCGATCCCACGGCCAATGTTCCGCTCTGTCTGGTGGTCGTCTCCAATCCGCAGATGGACGAGCAGGAGCTCTACGATATTGCCTATTACGAACTGCGAAACAAACTGCAATCGATCCAAGGCGTGATCGCGCCGGCCGTTTACGGCGGCAAGTTGCGACGCATTCTGGCCTACGTCGACCGCCAAAAGCTCGAGGCCCACGGGCTCTCGCTAATCGACGTCCAGCAGGCGCTGCTCAAGCAGAACGTGCTGATCCCGGCCGGCAGCATCAAGATCGGCCGCCAAGAGTTGCAGATCGTCACCAATGCCAATGTCGACCGTGTCGAACAGCTCAACGATGTTCCGATCAAAATGGCCGGCGGCGTGCCGGTACTGATGCGCGACGTCGGCCGCGTCGAAAACGCCTCGCAGATCCAATCCAACATCGTCCGGGTCAACGGATCGCGCAAAGCGTACATCCCCATCTATCGCCAGCCGGGTGCCAACACGATCCAAATCGTCGAGCAAATCAAGAAACAACTCCGTGATATCGAACAACGCCTGAAAGTTGAACGGTCGGAAGATCCCAAAATGCCGACGCTGGTGCTGAGCGTCGCCATGGATCAATCGAAGGGCGTCAAGCAAGGCAACCAAACGTTGCAAATCGCCGCCACGCTCGGCGCCGGACTGGCCGGACTGGTCGTGTTCTTTTTCCTTCGCAGTATTCGCTTCACACTCATCGTGGTGCTGGCCATCCCGTTGGCCATCCTCACCTCGATTTTCGTCATGTATTTCACCGGCGATACGATCAACGCCATGACGCTCGGTGGCCTGGCGCTGGCCATCGGCATCCTGGTCGATCAGTCGATCGTCGTGCTCGAAAATGTCGTTCGCCATGCCCAGACGGGCAAGCCGGCTCGCCAGGCCGCGCTCGAGGGCACCGCCGAAGTCGCCCTGCCGATGTTCGTCGCCACGCTCACCTTCGCCGTCGTGTTCTTCCCGGTCGTGTTCCTTTCCGGGCTGGCCAAGTTCTTGTTTACGCCGCTTGCTGTAGCGGCCAGTGTCGCCATCTTTGCGTCGTACGTCATCGCCATCACGCTGATCCCCGCCTTCTGCGCCAAATATCTCAAGGTTCAAAGCGACCCCACACACGAGGAAACAACCAGTTGGTTTGCCGAAACCTATGCCCGATTCCTATCGGGCTTGCTCCATTCGCGTCACTTGGTGGTGCTCGGCGCCGCCGCGCTGTTCGTTTTTTCCCTGATGGCGATGCTCAACTTCATGGGCCAGGAGCTATTTTCACAGGTTGACTCCGGCCAGATAACGCTCTTCGTCCGCATGCCGACTGGTACCCGCATCGAGGAGACCGAGCGGCAGATCGCCCTGATCGAGCAAGACATTATCCATCTGATCGGCGAGCCCGACGCGGCCTTTGCCGTCGGCAAGGAAGAGAAACCTGAGTCGAACTTGCAACTGCTCATCTCAAACATCGGCGTACTGATGGATTGGCCGGCGGCCTATACGCCCAACACCGGGTCGATGGACAGCTTCATGTTGGTGCAGACCAAGAGCAAGCCCGACAGGCCAAACATTTTCGAATACGTCGCCACGCTTCGCCAAACGCTCAATGAGAAATATCCCGACGTCGAGTTCTCGTTCGACACCGGCGGCATGTTGACCGCCGCGCTCAACATGGGCGAACCGTCGCCGATCCACTTTCAAATCCGCAGCTCGAATCTCGAAACGGCTCAGCACATTGCCCGCATCATTAAACAAGCCGCCAAAGATGTCGAGGGCACGGCCGACGTCCGCATCGCCCAACGAATCGACTATCCGATCATCGAAGTGAACATGGACCGCGAGCTGGCTGCCCGGCAAGGTCTCACGCCGGACGACGTGATGAAAAACCTCGTCGCCGCCACCAACAGCTCGATCAACTTCCAACCGTCGTTCTGGATCGACAAGAACAAAGGCAACCACTACTTCTTTGGTGTGCAGTATGCGGAAGAGGATCTGGGCGGCAAGAACGGCGTCATCCGCGAGCCGACCTCGGAAGCCACGCTGCTCAACATCCCGGTCGGCGGCGACCGCAGCGGACCTCGCCGGCTCGGCAACGTCGCGACCTTGAGCCGCACCACCGCACCCGCTGTCATCAACCATCGCAACATCTCCCGCGTGACCGACGTCTACGCCAATGTCCTGCAAGGCTACGACATCGGCTCGGTCGTCGAAGCGATCGAAGCGAAGCTCGAAATGCTTGGTGCCATGCCCGACACTGACGAACGCGGTGCCATGTACCGCTTGGGAACAGTCACCGACGAACAGTTACCGAACCAACCGCTGGCCGACGCCGGACTGTTCAAAGGCATAACATTCCGCATGATGGGCGAGGTCCGCTCGATGCGCGAATCGTTCGACCAATTCACCGGCGGACTGGCAATCGCCGCGATTCTCGTCTATCTGGTGATGGTCGCCCAGTTCCGCAGCTTCATCGACCCACTGATCGTGCTATTAACAGTACCGCTCGGTTTCATCGGCGTCGTAGCGATGCTGATGCTCACCGGCACACACCTATCGATCATGGTCTTCATGGGCATCATTATGATGGTCGGCATCGTGGTCGAATACTCGATCGTGTTGGTCGACTTCGCCAATCGCCGTGTCGACGAAGGGGCTTCGGTCCGCGAGGCGATCCTCGATGCGGCCCGCGTTCGCCTGCGACCGATTCTGATGACCTCGCTCACCACCTGGCTAGCGCTGCTGCCGATGGCGATCGGTTTTGCCGGCAGCGAGGCAAACGCCCCCCTAGCCCGGGCCATCATCGGCGGCGTCCTCAGCGCCACCGCGCTCTCGCTGCTCATTGTGCCGTGTCTCTACGTGATTATGAAACGCTCAGGAAAACAAATAAGCGCAAATTGAAAATTGCAAATTGAAAAATGGAGCTAGTTGGTGAATCCGGATGATCTTGCAGAACGATTGCTTGACTTTACGGCAAGAGCAGGCAAGGCAATCGACGCACTGCCCGAGACGCGACTCGCCCGACACATCGCGGGCCAGTTGGTTCGGAGCGCGACATCACCGGCTGCGAGTTATGAAGAAGGATGTGCGGCGGAGAGCCGGGCAGATTTTGTGCATAAACTGAGCATTTGCCTAAAGGAATTACGGGAGTCTCGGCTTTGAATTCGACTGATCATCCGAGCCAAACTACTGTCGGAGGCAAAAATGACGGATCTCTGTGACGAATGCACGCAGCTTAGCAAGATCATAGGACAATCGATTGTCACGGCCAAACAAAAAGGCAACAAGCAATCATGAACATCGCAAACAATAAATTTGCAATTAGCAATTTGCAATTCTCAATTTGTAATAGCTGTATTGGGCTCTTCCTGTTGATCGGGATTCTCCTACTCGCCGGCTGCAACAGCGATGTCACATCGCCAACAACCGGCGGCGGTTCCCCCGCTAAAACCGCGCCCACGACTATCGACGTTGTCGAAGTGACTGAGGGCCAGCTAAACGAAAACATCGAGGTACCTTGCACGATCGAAGGCTACGAACAGGCGATGCTCGTGCCCCGTATCGAGGGCTACGTCAGCCGCGTACTGGTCAATATCGGCGACTCTGTCACGTCGGGCCAAGTCCTCGCCGAGCTGCGCGTGCCCGAACTGCACGCCGAAGTGAGCCGCCGCAAGAATCTGGTCATTCAGGCCGAAGCCGACGTGGTCAGCCGCCAGGCCGAAGTCTCGCAGACCGAGTCGCGACTTGTCGAGCAGCAGGCACTCGAGTCGTTACGCCGCTCACAACGAACTCGCATCAGCAATCTGGTCGACGGCGGTGCGCTCAAGCGTGAACAACTCGAGGAGGCGCAGTATGCGCTCGAAGCCACGCTCGCTGCGATCGAGCGCGGCACGGCCGACGTGCGTGCCGCCGAGGCCCTGGTCCAGTCTACTGAGTCGGCTGTGAGCGTCGCCCAGGCCGAATGGAAAAAATCGCTTGCTATGGCCGACTACACAAAGATTCGCGCTCCGTTTGATGGCCTCATTACCCGGCGCCTCGTCGACCCCGGCGCGTTGGTCCGGCCAGCAGGTAACGAGGCGGCCATGGCGATGTTCGAGGTGGCCTCTGTCGATCGCGTCCGCGTCATCTTGTTTCTGCCGATGAACGAAGCCCGAGAGCTCGACGATGGCGACCCGGCCGAACTGCACAGCCTGTCCGGCCAGGGCGACGATCGCATCTCGGGCAGCATCAGCCGACATGCCCGCGCGTTTCACCAGGGCAGCCGAATGATGCAGGCCGAGATCGATCTGGACAATCCGCTCGACGCACAAACCGGCCGGCGGCGTTTTGTCCCGGGCGACTACGGCCGCGTCACGCTCACACTTCGCACGATCACGGGCCCGGCCGTTCCACTCTCGGCTCTGATAAAGAGCAACGGCTCGCGAGCGGTCATCGTCGTCGATGAGAAAAATCAATGTTGGAAGACGACCGTCGCGGTTGCCTTTGAAGGGACACGTGTCGCGCTGCTCTCCGATCCCAAAATGGCCAAGCAACGTGTCGTCAAAATGGGCGACTCGGTCGAAGACAAACAGCAACTTTCCGCCGGCAGCATTCAAACGGCGTCTATAACGATCGAATGAGTATGAACACGGCCCACCAAAATCGTTGGTTCAGACCAGCACCCCGGCTGCTTGAGGCAGACAGGGCTGTTGGAAAGTCGTATTGGAAAACAGCCGGGGTGTTTTCTGCTGTTGTCGCGCTGGCCACACTCGCACCTTCGGCGAGCATGGCGCAACATCTGCGCCGCTTGCCGCCCGTTTCTCCTGTGCTTGACGACGCGTCGCACACCGGCGATGTCCGCTTGGCCAGCCATATCGAGCCGGTCGAATTCGATTCTGCCCCAGCTACCCAAACTGTACGTGCTTCATCTATCGTGCCGCCGTCTATCGTGTCGGAAGAGTTCCTTTCCAGGCGGGCCGACCACGTGCAGACCATCGACTTGGCCAACGCGCTCGCCTTGGGCGGCGCGAGCAGTCTACAAGTCGAACTGGCTCGCGAGCGAGTGATCGAGTCGCAATCGAAGCTGCTCGAAGCGCGTGCGTTCTGGCTGCCGTCACTCCGCTTCGGCTTGGGCTACACGCGGCACGATGGGCAGATTCAAGAAACGCAGGGCCCGGTGATTCAGTCGGGCCGCAACTCGCTGTTTGTCGGCGGCGGAGCCGGGCTGGGCAACGCACCTTTGCTCGGCGGAGCAGGCGGACCGCCGCGATTATTCGTCAACCTTTCGCTCTCCGATGCCTTCTTTGCGCCGTTAGCCGCCGCTCGCATGCTCGACGCCAGCGACGCTGCCGAATCCGCCACGCTCAACGATGAGCTACTGGCGGTCGCCGAGGCGTATTTTGAATTGGTCGGAGCCCACGGCCGCCGTGCCAACGCCGCCACCGCGTTGCAAGCCGCCGACCAGATGGTCCGCCTCACCACGCTTTTTGAACGTGAAGGCGCTGGCAGCCAGGCGGAAGTTGATCGCGCAACGGCCGAACGGACCCACTGGCAACTGGCGGTCGAAGACGCCGACCGCAGCGCCAACGCTCGCAGCGCCGAACTGGCTCGCCTGCTGAGTCTCGACGCGGGCATCGTGCTCGTTCCGGCCGAAGACCAGGTGGCGCCGGTCACGGTTGTCTCACTGCAAATGCCGCGCGAGGCGCTCATCGCCCAAGGTTTGACTGCACGGCCCGAAATGGCCGAGCACCAGTGGCTCGTGGCCGCCGCGCTCGAACAGATGCGCCAGGAATATTGGCGGCCGTGGCTGCCCAACGTTCAAGTCGGCGCCTCGGGTGGCAGCTTTGGTGGCGGGCCGGCCAACACGTTCGCTAACCAGCGAGGCCGCGGCGATGTTGAGCTGCTCGCTATCTGGGAGCTACAAAACATGGGGCTCGGCAATCGTGCGCTCCGGCAGCAGCAGTCCAGCCATGTGCGGGCCGCCGAAACCGAAGCCGAGCTGATGCGCGACCAGATCATCGCCCAGATTGTCACGGCCGCCGGTGATGTCGAGAGCTTCCGCCGCCAGACCGACCTCGCCCAGCAGGGTATCATAGCCGCCGAAGCCAGCTATCGCCGCAACGAGTCACGGGTCCGCGAAGCGGAAGGGTTGCCACTCGAGCTGTTGCAATCGATCCGCGCCCGAGCCGCTGCGCACGACGACTACACACACGCCGCCACCAGCTACAGCCGAGCCCAATATCAGCTGCTCCGCGCCCTCGGCCAACCACCCGACGTGCCATGACCGCAGGCCGGAACGAGCGGTAGCGCTGCTCCGGCTAGCACGATTTCAACTCGCCGGCTACTAGCAACTCTCCATCAGGAGGCTAAACCTCACTCTTTAGTCTTTCTTTCGTGCTCTCGAAATACCTATTCAATCAACTCTGCTTTTCTCAGGTTCAATTTGCGACACCAGTCCAAAGGTGTTTCGCCATTCTTATCTTGGGCGGCGATCTTGGCGCCATTATCAAGCAACAATCGCGTTACCTT
>CAUYYY010000070.1:0-8199 GCA_963577165.1 Planctomycetota bacterium
CATCGAAGTCGTGGCCAGAGCCTGAAACGTTTTGTCTCGCCAAAGGGCGATTGTCGAACCAAGGCTACCCGCCACGAGAGAGCTGATGAGGGTTACGGCAAAAACACGTCCCACCTGGCCAAACGATATGCCACCCAGCAGGACCGCCAACACGAAAAACGGGAGGGCCGCGGCCAACATCACCAGAGCAATCAGCAAACTGGCCAGCAGTTTTCCCAGCACGAGTTGGCTGTTGGATAGATCGGTCAGCAACAACAAGACGAATGTGCGGCGGTCCTTTTCTTGCGAGACGGCGCTGGCGGCAAACAATGCCGAAAAGAACACAGCCAGCGCCAGTTGTAGCGTCGCAAGTATTTGAAACAGGATCGATCCGAAACGGGCCAAGTCGCTCAGGCTCCGGACGTTCTGCGATCCCGAAAGAATTAGCCAGGCCGTAGCCATCAGCATCGTCAACGCCAAGACGTAGCCAGCGCGAGAAAAGTAGAGCCGCACTCGCCGAGCAGCGGTCACCATTTCGCGACTGAGCACAGGCCCAATGAGCAACGCAGATATCTCCTCATCAACTCGCTAAACCGTAACCATTTCTTAGCCACGAATGAAACACGGATTCAGCACGGATAATAGCCCTCTACCGGACATTATACCCAGCACGGCATGGCGGCCCCAGACCGCCTGGTTGCTGGCCTCACCGCTGGTGATGGGTGGCGGGGAAGGAGCCTCAGCGACGGCCCCGTGGTGGTGGCTCCAATCTCGGAGCCGTCGCTTAGACTTCGACCCCGCCACCCCGGCCACACCATTCGTGACGCTTATCAGCGGTGACAGGTGGATACGCCACCGGACAGCTAAGATCCCCCATTGCTGAATCCGCCATTTCCAGCAAGATTACCGTTTTAACCGTTACGGGTGAACCCTCGGGGGTGGTCCATACGTAGGCGTATTGGCGTAAAGCGCGTAAGAATCGGTAACTGTAGTCTATAATGTGACATACGTCCGTTCGTCGTACACTATTCCGCCTCAATAACACACTTTTCCAAACCTCTCAGAATCCGGGGTCAGTATGATCATGAATCAGATGCGGCTTGTCTATTCGCGGCCAATGGCAGGATGTTCCAGGTGGACGACGGTTGTTGTGGCTATGACCGTCGCCACGGTACTGGCAACGGCCAGCCAGGCGTCTGCCCAATTGACGACCCAGGGGCTAATCGGTTCGGCTGTTTCCCAAGTCGGGCCAAGATTCAGCGATGTCGACGAGGCGATCAAGCGTTTTCAGAACGGCGACGTGAACGGTGCCCGGATCTTTCTTGACAAGGCAAAAGAAAAGAATCCGGAATTACCCCCCACGGAAATAACGCTCGCCCGAATGTACTTTGCCAATAAAAACGCGACCGCTGGTAGACAGCTCTTGGAACAAGCGGTCACAAAGTACCCGGCCGACCCGGAGCCCTATTTGATCTTCGCGGAGCAAGCGGTGTCGGGAGGTCGGGCAACCGATGCCAGTTTCCTGTACGAAAAGACACATGCGCTCAACCAGCAATACGAGGCGAATGCCAAACGGAAGCGGAACATGGAAATTCGCTGTCACCGTGGTCCGACACAGATCGCGTTGGGCCGTCGCGACTGGCAGGACGCCAAAGTGCGGCTTGAGGCGTGGCTGGCAATCGATCCGGACAACACCGACATCATACAAAACCTGGGACGTACCCAGTTCATGCTCGACGACGCACGTGGGGCGTATCAGTCGTTTGACAATGCAGTCAAGATCAACAAAGACCTCCCTTCGGCTGCCCTCATGTTAGCGCAGCTGTACCATCAAAAAGACGATCAAGCGAATGCCACAAAGTTCTTTGAGAATGCGCTCAACTCGGACGGCAACGACGCGGTGACACAGATTGCGTACGCGCGGTGGCTAATGGAACGCGACGAATATCGAAAAGCCAAGTCACATCTGGACACGGCGCTGAAAGATGATCCCGATTCTATCCCGGCATTGACACTTCGCGGTGTGGTTTCCCGGATGGAGAACAACTTGGCTGACGCTGAAAAGCACCTGTCGCGTGCTCACATGCTTAGGCCCTCCCTAGTAGAGCCCACCAACCAATTGGCTTTGCTACTGATTCAGCAAGACGACGAAGCGCAGAAGACGCGAGCTCAACGCTTCGCCACGATGAACCGTCGGCTCTATCCAGAGGACGCCAATACTGGGATTACGTTGGCATGGGCTCTCTACAACAACGATCAGCGGAACCAGGCGGCGCAAATACTGCAAGCTACGCTGAAACAACGCGGTACCAGTTTGGACGGCAACTATTTCACGGCCAAGATATTATCCGGTGGTGGAAATCATAAGATCGTTTCTCGTGTTCTTAAAGCCGCCTTGGGAAGCAAGGGCATATTTGTGCATCGCAAAGATGCCCAGAAACTGCTGGATCAGGTCACTGCCGAATGGGACAGGTAACATTTTGCAGAGAGGGCCGCTGAGGCATCCGCGCATTAAAAAAGGTCATAGCAAGTCGATCCGTCGTCTTGCCATGACCTCTATCCTGAAGCAAAACACTAGGTGTACACTAGATGTTTTGCCCTATCGACGGCCTGATACTGGACGTATCGGCTCGGTCCTCCGCGGCACTCAAGCGGAACTTTGGGTATATTTGCTTGTGGCTTGGAACAGGGCCTCCGCAGAAGTCGCTTGTGTTTCCGTGGGACTACGTGATGAACAATCAGGGCTCTGCCATCCCCGGGCTTTGAGCCAGTAGCACCCAGACGCAACAGATCGACCTAGTCCTGGTCAGCGACACTCATCTCACAGCCCTTCAGGGCTTTCAGAATGAGTTACCCGCCAAGCATCAACATCTCATACTCTGCTCAAATCCAGGAATGCCAACTCTGGTAAGATTCCTCCAGCCGGTCGCCCAAATAGATCACGCTCTTCGCCTTCGGCGCGGAGTCTCCCGGCTTCGACACCATCGGGTTCACGGTCCCGGAGCCGACACCAAATGTTTCCCCGGCGAGCATCGACGCCAGTGCGATCGAGCCCAGGCCGACCTGACACCGCTTAAAGAAGTGTCGTCGAGTGATGCCGAGGGCGTGTTGTTCTTGCCGCGTAAGATTCATCGCACGTGTCCTTTTGGAACATGTTCTCAGGCCGATGATGGTTCATGCGGCTTCCCATTGTAACGTATCGGTCCTCATACATCAAAGCGAACACCTTGCGCCAGCGGCAGGTCCGCCGAATAGTTGACCGTGTTGGTCGCCCGCCGCATATACGCCTTCCAGGCGTCCGAGCCCGACTCGCGTCCGCCGCCGGTCTCCTTTTCACCGCCAAACGCGCCGCCAATCTCGGCACCGCTTGTGCCGATGTTCACGTTCGCGATGCCGCAGTCGCTGCCCGCCGCCGAACAAAACATCTCCGCCTCGCGCACATCGGTGGTGAAAATCGCCGAGGCCAATCCCTGCGGTACACCGTTATGGATCGCGATCGCTTCATCCAGCGTGCGGTAACGGATTACGTACAGAATCGGTGCAAACGTTTCCTGTTGCACAAGCGTCGCATCGTGGCTGATTTCGACGACCGCCGGCCGAACATAAACGCCACCTGACGGGACATCGCCCACGACTCGACCTCCGCCGACCACCAGCCGGCCGCCTTGCTGCTCGGCTTGTCGGAGCGCTTCGTCCATCGCTTCAGCCGCTTGTTCGTCAATCAGCGGCCCGACCAGCACACCCTCGTCCAACGGGTTTCTGATTCTCAGCTTTTCATAGATCTTTGCCAGCCGCTCCACGATGTTGTCGGCGATATCTTCATGCACCAGCAGCCGCCGCAACGTCGTGCATCGTTGTCCACACGTGCCAACGGCCGAGAAGACGATCGCGCGGACCGCCAACTCCGGATCGGCCGACGGGCAAACCACCATGGCATTGTTGCCGCCCAATTCGAGCAGCGAACGCCCCAGCCGCGCGGCCACCGTCTGCGCCACGGCACGTCCCATTGGCACCGACCCGGTCGCTGAAATCAGCGGCAAGCCACGGTCCTCGGCCAAAGCCTGTCCGACGTCGGCCCGCCCAATCACCAGGCTCGAAATGCCCGGCGGAACTTCCGGTGTCTCGGCCAGCAATCGACCCACGATCGCCTGACAGGCAATCCCGCAGAGTGGCGTCTTTTCCGACGGCTTCCAAATGACCGGATCGCCACAGATCCATGCGATCGCAGCGTTCCATGCCCACACGGCCATCGGAAAGTTGAACGCCGTGATCACACCGATCGGCCCCAACGGATGCCACTGTTCGGCCAAGCGATGTAGCGGCCGTTCGCTGGCAATCGTCCGTCCGTAGAGTTGCCGACTCAAACCGACGGCGAACTCGCAGATGTCGATCATCTCCTGCACTTCGCCCAGCGATTCCTGCGTGATTTTACCGGCCTCCCAACTAATCACGGTGGCCAAGTCGTCTTGATACTGGCGAAGCTTCTCGCCGAGTTTTCTTACCAAGTCGCCCCGCTGCGGCGCCGGCACCACACGCCACGTACGAAATGCCTGGCCGGCCGCCTCGACGAGCGGCGCCACTTGCTGTGGCGTGGCCAGTCGCAGTTCCGCCAGGGTCGATCCGTCGATCGGCGATCGCACCGTCAGCCGCTCTCCCTCGCCCGGCGTCCACTCGGCACCGATAGCGATCGCAGGCGGCATCTCACCGACGCCCAACCGCTTAAGCGCCTCGTCCAATTTCGGCAACATCCTGGAAACCTCACTCTCCGCCCTCAGCTCTATGCTCTCAGCTCTCAGCTTTACTAAACCGTGTCGCCCCATCGCTCCGATAGAACTGTCCGAATCGGTTTTCGAGGAAGTCGTTCAAGTCGACCTGCTCCTGGCAGACGAATCCTCGCTCGGGCAGTTGGCCCGCCACATGCAAGTCCAGCACGGTACAAATCTCAGCGGCGGTGGTGACTTGAATCGCGCTCCATGTCTCGCCGCCGATCTGCTGCTGGTAGATTTTCCGTGCATCGCTCACCTGCACCAATTCACCTTCGCGCTGGCCTGTCACGGTTGTGAATGTCACCACTACGTCCTGGAAGGTGATCGGCACTGCGCGTTCCAAGATGTCTTTAAGAACATCGCGCCGCTCGCTCAGTCGCAGTTCATGGACCAGAAAATCCATCAAGTGTTGGTGGCCCAGGTAGCGCACCGTCTTGTAGTTCAAGTTGCGCACCCGACCGTCGAGCGTCTCGCACAACGTTCCCAGCCCGCCCGATGTGTTGAATGCTTCGTAACGTACGCCGTCGAGTGAGAAATGTTCCAGCCCTTCGAGCGGCAGCACGTCAAATCGCCGTCCATCGTAGATCGATTCACACAGATTGCAATACTCGTTGATCAGTCCGTCGGTCGACCAGGTCAAGTTATATTTCATCCCATTCGACGGAAATTGCGGCAACGCTCCGACCCGCATGTGAACCGTGTCGAGCTCATCAAACGACTTGGTCAGATGATAGGCGGCGATCGAGATGAATCCCGGCGCCAGCCCGCACTGCGGCATAAAGATCTGCCGCGGCCCGGCCTCCTGGGCGATCGCCCGCACCCGTCGCGTGGTCTCCACGTCTTCGGTCAGGTCAAAATAGCTGGCGCCCGCTTCGAGCGCCTCCAGCGCCACCGTCGGATTGAACTGGTAGCACAAGGCCGAGAGGACGCTGTCACAGCCGTCCATCGCCCGGGCAAGCGACGCGGCGTCCGCCGCATCGACCACGACCGTTTCGACGGTTGCCTTGCCAGCGAGCCGATCGAGCGACTGTCGATCGACATCGCCGAGGCGAACTCGGTAATCGCCTGCGTCGGACAGTAAAGTGGCGATCATCCGGCCGATCTTGCCACTGCCTAATATAAGGACCTGATGCATAAATCACCTGTCGATTGCGCGGCCGACCGAGCCACTGAGTAGAATGGTATTCGTAACACTTCGGCCGTCTGAATTATAGGTCACACTCCGCGGCCGAGCCGGCATAATCGTTTGATCCGTTGACATCAGCCCTAACAAAACCCACGACCATGAAAGCCGATTCTCACAATCAGGTCCACGCTAACACCGACACAACCCCGTTCGATTGGCAGACACAGCCCGAGGCCGCGACTCTCATCGCCCAGTTCGTCGACGATGCTTGTGCCCGTTGTCGACCGGCCGCCCGCCTTCGCCGTCGATTGCTCGAAGCGGCGGGCACGCGACTGGTTGATTGCCTCGATCATCTCTTGCTGCGAGCCGACATTCCCACCGACCGGTTGCAGAGCGCAGGTTTCGTCTCTCGAACCGACACGGCTGAAAATATTTGGGACCACCCTGGAGGTATGTTTCCGGCGATCCGCTTGACCAATGGGCAGCCCGGCCTGGCGGTAAAAGTCGACAGCGTGACCGACTTCTGCGTCGCGTATCGGGTGAGCGAGTCGGTTGACGTGGAAGGCGCTCCGTTGGCGTCACTGCGCCGTGCGAAACTTGCTAGCGAAAACGGTGCATCGCTGTGGATTATCGAGCGGCACGGGTCGCGCGACTTCGAAGCTCGCGATCTGCCGGCTCAGCAGGCCCTCGCCTTACTGCGACATCAAGACGCGCTGCGTCGTCGGCCACGTGACTTCGAGAATCGCCAGGCGGGCTTCGGCCACGCGATGCGGCTCATCGGCGCCGCGAAGCAAGACTTGGGCGTCGATCGTACTTGCGATCTGTTTTTTGCCGCCGAGCGCGAGGTTTGGCAAAGCCGTAACCGAGCCGGACGCATTCAGAAGGCGCGACAAGATACGCTCGGCATTGGCTGGGCGAACCACGATCACCATACATTTCGTTCCAGCCGAGCGCACTTCGCCACGTTGATTGCGGCGCTCGAGGCGTTGGGCTTCGTCTGTCGCGAGCGGTTTTACGCCGGCGCCGACGCTCTCTGGGGAGCCCAAGTCTTGGAGCAACCGCAGTGCGGCATTTTGGTTTTCGCCGATGTCGATCTCTCGGCCGACGAAGTAGTAGACGATTTTGCCCATGCCGGTTTAGAGCCGGCCGACACGCTCGGCACGATCGGCCTCTGGTGTGCGCTGCACGGCGAGTCATTTCTGCAGGCTGGCCTGCACCATCTGGAATGTCAGTTCGATTTCGACGCGGTCCGATCCCAGTTGGCCGAAGAAGGCATTGAGACCATGGCGCCGTTCACCGACTTTCCCCATCTGAAGCAGGCGTTTACCAAAGGCCAGATGTGGCCCGTGGCCGGGGACCGTCTGGAGGCCGCCCGCTCGGCAGGCCACATCACCGACTTTCAAGCGGACGAATTCACGGCCCACAGCGCGCTCGGATCGCATCTGGAAATCCTCGAGCGCAACGACGGCTACAAAGGCTTCAACCAGACCGGCATCAGCGACATCATCCGAAAGACCGATCTCCGCCTCCCGCGCTAAACGCCGGTAATACCGAGCCGCACGTGTAAGCACTCGGTCCAAGAAGGCATCGGCAATACGACTGCCCTTGAGTTGCCTGCCCGTTAGGGTGAGTGAGTTTGCCGACCCTCTTTTATGGTGATTCGCATCAACGCACGGAGTTCATCGTTTTCAAAGGTCAACTCGGCGGCGAGTATTTTCATTTTATCGGAAAGTCGCTTGTAGCCCCACAGACATCGTCGCTTCGTCTCGTCCCATCCGTGGCGATTGTAGTAGTGGGGAAGGTTGACCTCGAAGTACGAGATGCTATCAACATCCTTCAGAAGATCGGACCGCTCATCGCCGCCAACTTCGTGCCGACGGACCAGTTCGTAGACCTGCTTTAATGAGCGTTTTATCCACACCGCAGTCCAACATGACCTCCTGGAGGATCTCCGCACTATTGTGTGCATGGGCGGCTTTGAACTGGTCATAATGTTCGAAGTCTTCTCGCCGCACCTTGCGCCGGTCAATCGCCCGCTCGATGTCGTGTCCGAGGGCGGCAATTTGCAGGGCCTCATCCGAGTCGGGCTTAATCTTCAGCAACCAGTTGAGCGTGTTCTTCGAATGGACCGGATCCTCTGGAACACTGGATCCCGAAATGATTGCCTCGATCGATTTCTTAACGCGATCAATACTATTCATTGCGGTAACAAACTGACCTGTCCCCACTGGTGAAACCAACGTCTAACTTACATTCTTGGGGTTTTCCTTTAACTGCTTGTGGAGCGTAGCGGAACAAGCAGTTAAAGGCAGCATCGTCTCCGGGGCT
>CAUYYY010000071.1:0-8089 GCA_963577165.1 Planctomycetota bacterium
TTCGATTATTTCGCTGCCACTCGTAAATGGGGCCGGTGCGCAGACAAATTCACTGTTTGGCCAAGAAGCAGCGCTCGGAACCACGGGAGGGATCGAAACCACGGGCGGCTCGTACGATGACGTCCGCTTCGACCTCGACGCGTTCACATCCAGCACGAGCGGATCAATCTCCGCCGCAAGCTATTCGAATGCCAATGCCGACTGCGGCTGTCAGTCGGATTATGACTCAAGCGGCTGCGGGTTGCTCGACGGGGCTCGCTGTCTGCGCGACGGACTTCTCTCAACGAGCGACACGAGCGACCACTGTTTCGATCAGTTTATCAGCCCTATTTCCAACCCCTTGTTTTTTGAAGATCCGCGGACATTGACCGAATCGCGGTTCATCTTCGCCGATCACAACATTCCCGGATCGACCCTGGGCGGCAACGCACAGTACTACGCCCTGCAGGTTCGCCTGGCACTTAACGACCGGCTTTCGATTATCGCCACCAAAGATGGTTACGTCCGGCTAAACACCGACGCGCTGCCCAACGACGAAGGCTGGGCCAATATCGCGGCCGGTCTCAAGTACAATGTCTTGTGGGATCTCGATATCCCGTCGATCTGGAGCGTCGGCGCCACCTACGAGTTCACCGCCGGCTCGCGGGGTGTCCTGCAAGGCAATGGCGACGGTGACTTTCATGTCTTCCTCTCTGGCGCCCGACAACTCGGTTGCTACACCAACTGGATGACCGGCACCGGCATTCGGCTGCCTGTCAACACCACCAAGGGCAGCACCTTGTGGTATTGGTCGAATCACTTGGACTGGCAGATCGCCTGCAACCTATTCGCCGTGGTTGAGGTCAACTGGTTTCATTGGCTGGAAAGTGGTGACGGTGCAAGCTTCAGCACGACCGGGTTCGAAGGGTTCGACCTGTTCAATCTCGGTTCGTCCGGCGTGGCAGGCAACAATATCGTGACCGGGGCGGTCGGCACATGACGGATCAACTCACGCTGGGTGCCGGCTTCGAATTCCCGCTCACGAGTCGCCGTGACATCCTCGATAACCGGATCTATATCGACACCATCATGCGATTTTAGAGTTACCTCGCTATGACGAGCGGGCAGCGTGAACCGCCCGGTAAAACCCGCGTGGCGTCAGCGCGCAAGCACGTCGCGCAAAAACCGGCCGGTGTGGCTCGCCTCGTGCGCGGCGATTTCTTCGGGCGTACCGGTCGCGACGACGTGGCCGCCGCCCTGCCCTCCCTCGGGGCCGAGATCGATGATCCAGTCGGCACACTTGATCACGTCCAGATGGTGCTCGATCACCAGCACCGTGTTGCCCAGGTCGACCAGGCGGGAAAGAACCGCCAGCAGTTTGCGGATGTCGTCGAAGTGCAGGCCGGTGGTTGGCTCGTCGAGAATATAAAGGGTCTTGCCCGTGTTGGGCCGACTCAGTTCGGTGGCCAGTTTGATCCGCTGCGCCTCGCCGCCCGAGAGGGTCGTCGACGGTTGTCCGAGCGTCACGTAGCCCAGCCCGACACTCTGTAAGGCGTCGAGCAGCCGGTAGATCACCGGATGGTTTTCAAAGAACGTGGCGGCATCGTCGACGGCCAAGTCGAGCACGTCGGCGATCGAGTAATCGCGATATCGCACAGACAAAGTCTGATGGTTGAATCGCTTGCCATCGCACTGCTCGCAGGTCACGTACAGGTCGGGCAAAAAGTTCATTTCGATCTTCTGCAGGCCCTGACCCTGGCACTTTTCGCAACGGCCCCCTTTCACGTTGAAGCTGAATCGGCCCGACTTGAAGCCCCGCTGCTTCGATTCCTTCGTGCCGGCGAACACTTTGCGTATCTCGTCGAACGCGCCGGTGTATGTGGCCGGGTTGCTGCGCGGTGTGCGACCGATCGGCGATTGATCGACCTCGACAACCCGATCGATCAGGTTGACGCCACGCAGGCTCTTGTAAGTGCCCGGCTTTCGGCCCGCACCGGTCAAACGCCGGGCGAGCGCTTTCGAGAGCGTCTCGGTGACCAGCGAGCTCTTGCCCGAACCGCTCACGCCGGTCACACAGACCAGCACCGAGAGCGGGAATCGCACGTCGACCACTTGCAAGTTGTTAGTCGACGCACCCTCGATCTGGATCGAGCGGCTCCTGGCCGTGCGACGCCGGTTCTTGGGTATCGCGATCCGTTGCCGGCCGGAGAGATACTGGCCGGTGAGCGATGACACGTCCGAGATGATTTGGTTGGGCGGCCCGGCCGCGACGAGCCGTCCGCCGAGCCCTCCGGCACCGGGTCCCATGTCAATCAAATGATCGGCCTCGCGCATGATCGCCTCGTCGTGCTCGACGACGACCACCGTATTCCCGATCGCTTGCAGATCGCGCAGCGAGTCGATTAGCCGCCGATTGTCGCGCGGGTGCAATCCGATCGACGGTTCATCCAACAGATAACAAACGTTGACCAGCCCGCTGCCAATGCCGGTGGCCAGTCGAACACGCTGCATTTCGCCGCCGCTGAGTGTCTCGGCCGAGCGATCGAGCGTGAGATACTCGGCGCCCACCTTGTCTAAAAACCGAAGTCGTTTGACAATTTCGGTGACCGACGGTTTGGCGATCGGCGAATCGTGCGAATCGAACTTCACACTTTCAAAAAAGGTTCGCGCTTCGCCGACGGTCAGCGCCGTCACCTCATGGATCGGCCGGCCACCGATGTGACAACCGCGGGCTTCGCCTCGCAGTCGTGCGCCGCCACAGTCGGCACACGTCACGCGGTCTTGTGGCGAGTCAGGCTGCTCGTGACTTCCCATGCCCTGGCAGATCGGGCATGCACCATAGGGACTGTTGAAGCTAAAGCTACGCGGTTCGAGTTCTTCGTAACTGATCTTGCACTCGGCGCAGGCGTATTGCGTGCTAAAGATCAAGTCTCGCCACACACCACCGCTGCCGCGCGGCTTGCCCCGCTTGCCGCTTTCCCCCTCAGCCGGTGACTTGTCGGCTGGTGACTTGTCGGCTGGTGACTGCTCAAGAATCGTGGTAACCAGTACTCCCTCGCCATGGCGGAGCGCGAGCCGAATCGACTCGGCCAGCCGCGCGGTCGAACCCTCGCGAATAATCACACGGTCGACGACCGCCTCGATCGTATGGTTCTTCCGCGGCGCCAGCTCGGGCACATCGTCCAACTCATACGTTTCGCCGTCAACTCGCGCTCGGACGAAGCCCGCCTTGCGTATCTTGTTGAGTGAATCCTGATGGGCACCGCGACGGCCACGCACCAAGGGCGCGAGAATCATCATCTTCGTGCCTTCGGGCATCTCGACCAACATGCGTTGAATCTCGGCCGGAGTTTGTTGGCTGATCGGCTGCCCACACTGATAACAGTGGGCCTGAGAGGCGCGTGCCCAGAGCAGCCGCATATAGTCGTAAATCTCCGTGATCGTGGCCACGGTGCTGCGCGGGTTGTGGGTGCCGGGGTGCTGGTCGATCGAGATGGTCGGCTGCAGGTTGTCGATCAGGTCGACCTCGGGCCGCTCCATCTGCTCGAAGAACTGCCGAGCGTAGACCGATAGGCTTTCGACATATTGACGCTGGCCCTCGGCGTAGATCGTATCGAACGCCAGCGAACTCTTGCCCGATCCGCTCACTCCGGTGATGACCACCAGGCGGTCGCGTGGGATGTCGACATCGATGTTCTGCAGATTGTGCGTCCGCGCACCACGAACGCGGATCATCTCGGCTGTGTCTCCCTCGGCGGCCTGGCCAGCAGCGCTGTTTTTAGCGCGAGAACCCATGTCGTATCTACTCGTCAAGGAAATTCGGGCCAGCGGGGAAATTTGGGTTGGCCGAAACTGGTCAGCGTAGCAGAGGCCGCCAGCGGCGACAAGCTTTGGCAGCCGGTTGCTCGAAATTGCGTCGCAAGATATGATTCACGGTTTCCTCTCTGTTTCTCGAACATCGGACCGGAGCCGGCTATGCGTCATGTCCTTTCCGCATTGGTACAAAACGTGCCGGGTGTACTCGCGCACGTTTCGGGTATGCTGGCATCGCGCGGCTACAACATTGCGAGCCTGGCGGTCGGAGAAACCGAGGACACAAAACTGTCGCGGATGACGTTCGTCGTCTCGGGCGACGACAGCGTGTTGGAACAGGTTCGCAAACAATTGGCCAAGATCATCACGGTGGTCCGCGTCAACGACATCAGTTCGCAAGACTTTTTGGAACGCGATCTGATGCTCATCAAAGTCAAAGCACCGACCGGCGTACGGAGCGAGATTCGTGAACTGGGCGAAATTTTTCGTGCCCGGATCGTCGACGTTTCGGTAGACGAACTGATGATCGAGATTTCCGGTCCCGAGAAAAAAGTCGGGGCTTTTATCGACCTCATGCGTCCGTTTGGCATTATCGAGTTGGTACGCACTGGGCGGATCGCCATGGTGCGAAGCGTGACCCGGGAGACACGCGCCGGTAGCGGCATTTCACAATACTCCGACGAGACAGTCGAAACGCAGTAGCACCCCCTTGAGAATCGCTTTGCACCTCACGCCGGTTCATCATCGCATCATAACGAAAACAAGTATCGAACAACAATTGGGAGAGACCCTTCATGGCAGCTAAAATTTTCTACGAGAAGGATGCCGACCTGTCGCTACTGGACGGCAAAACCGTCACCATTCTCGGCTACGGTTCACAAGGACACGCCCACGCTCAGAACTTGCGCGATAGTGGCGTGAACGTCGTCGTCGGACAGCGGTCAGGCAGCGCGAACTACGATCTGGCCGTGGGTCATGGCTTCGAGCCGCTGCCACTGGAAGAAGCCGTGGCGCGCGGCGATTTGATCAACATTCTGCTGCCCGATGAAGTGCAAGGCGACACCTACGCCAATCACATTCGCGATCACTTGAAGCCAGGCAGCATCCTGATGTGTTCGCACGGATTCAACGTCCATTTCGGATTCGTCAAAGCGCCCGAGGGCGTCGATATGCTGCTCGTAGCGCCGAAAGGTCCGGGCCATCTGGTGCGAAGCGAGTATGTGGCGGGCGGGGGTGTGCCTTGCCTGATCGCCGTCAATGAGGGTGCCCATAAAGAAACCACGTCGCTCGGGTTGGCTTATGCCAAGGGGATCGGCGGCGCCCGAGCCGGTGTGATCGAAACGACCTTTGCTGAAGAGACGGAGACCGATCTGTTCGGCGAACAGGTCGTACTCTGCGGCGGTTTGAGCGAGTTGATCAAGGCCGGCTTCGAGATACTGGTCGAGGCAGGCTATCAGCCGGAGATGGCCTACTTCGAATGTCTGCATGAAGTGAAGCTAATCGTCGACCTGCTCTACCAAGGCGGACTGAGCTACATGCGTTACAGTATCAGCAACACAGCCGAGTATGGCGACTACACCCGTGGCCCGCGCATTGTCACCGAAGAGACGCGAGCGGAGATGCGGAAGATTTTGGAAGAGATACGCAGCGGTCAGTTTGCCAAGGAATGGATCGCCGAACATCGCTCCGGAGCGAAGAACTTTATGGCCAAACGCCTGAGCGAGCGGCAGCACGGCGTCGAGCAAATCGGCCGCGAACTACGGCGGCTGATGACCTGGATCGAAGAAAAAGAATTGGACTAAGCGCCCCTTGTATTTTAGCGTCGGTGGCCACGCCGAATACTACTGAACTGCCCCCGGCGATGCGTAGCGTCGCGGCTAGATACTCGCTACCAGCTGCTATCAATGTCCCAAACCGAATTACAAATGCGGCACTTGGTCACCAAGCTGGCAGCAGGCGACCGCATCGAGGTTGAGCACGAGGTAAAAGTCGGCCAGAAGCGATGGTCGGCCACCACCGTCGGCACGATCGTCCGCACCGAGCGAAGGCGGCACGGTTTGCACTACCGCCGTAACTCAGACGATAAGGTCTGGTCCGATTCTCTTGTACTCACCCGCGATGATGGTGAACTGACTATGGTCACCATTGACGAATTCACCCAGATCCGTCGGCTTTGATTCATGTCGACGCATTCGCTTCACACGCAGCACGACCGGTCATTCAAGGCGAACCGTTTCGTCTATCCGGTGCTCAGCCGTCGGGCGGGTGGAATTTCGCTGGGCGTGAATCTCAATCCGGACAAAGTTTGCAACTTCGATTGCATCTATTGCCAGGTCGACCGCACGCGGCAGAGCGAAACCCGATTTATCGAAACGGACGCCCTGCTGGCCGAACTAGACCAGACATTGCAGTTCGTCATCTCGGGCAAGATCTACCAGAGCGAAAAGTTTCGCGATACGCCGGCCGCGCTGTGCCGGCTCAACGACATCGCATTCTCCGGCGACGGTGAGCCAACGACCTATCGCAACTTCGACCAGTTGATGACCGACTGCGCCGATGTGAAACAGCGCCACGACAAAAAGACGGAACAAAAGGGGACGCAGCTCTTTTCTCCGATCAAGATGGTGCTGATCACCAACGCCAGCATGTTCCATCGACCGCATGTCGAGCGTGGGCTCGCGGTGCTCGACGCCAACGCAGGCGAGATCTGGGCCAAGCTCGAAGCGGGCACCGAAGCGTACTACCAACAGATCGACCGTACGCCGATTCCATTTCAGCAGATTATGGACAACATCACGGCCGCGGCCCGCGTGCGTCCGCTGGTGATCCAGTCGCTCTTCATGCGCGTCGAGGACCAGCCACCCTCGCCGGCCGAACTCGAGGCGTTTTGCGGTCGGCTCAGCGACATCACAGCCGCCGGTGGTCAACTGAAGCTCGTGCAAATTTACACGATCGCCCGGCCCCCGGCCGAGAGTTTTGTCGCGCCACTGGCCGATGCCGAGGTCAACGCGATCGTCGAACTGGTCCGCCAGCGCACGGGCCTCGACGCGGCCGGGTTTTATGGCGCAGTAATTACTGTTTAGCACCGCTCGCCAGAGCGGAAGTCCCACGATATCCACTCTGGCGAGCGGCGCTAAAACTGTCGGCGGTTGTCGGACCACGAGCCGCACGGTAGTCTACGGGTTCTCTCACACTGCGCATACTTCACCGCAAACTTCATTCCGAGCACGTCACCTCCCATGTCCGATCCCTATTTTCAAAATCTGTTTGCCAATCGCATTGGCGGGGCCCAGTATGGCAAGGGCACCGCAATCTATAAGTTCGAAAAGATCAAGCGAGCCAAGCGCAAGGCGCTCGCCGAGCATCCCGAACGGGCGCTGCTCGACTTCGGCATCGGCGAGAACGACCAGATGGCGCCCGAGTCGGTCCGTCGTGTGATGGCCGAGGAGATCCACAAACCAGAGAACCGTGGCTATGCCGACAATGGCATCGCCGAATTCAAGGAAGCGGTTGCCCGGTTCATGCAGCGCGAGCTGAGCGTCACGCTCGACCCGTCGACCGAGATCAACCACTGCATCGGGTCGAAGACGGCCCTGGCCATGTTGCCGGCGACGCTGATCAACCCGGGCGACATCACGCTGATGACCGTGCCCGGCTATCCGGTGGCTGGCACACATTCGCGCTACTACGGCGGCGCGGTTTACAGTCTGCCGCTGCTGACCGAGAATGATTTTCTGCCCGACTTAGATTCGATCCCCGGCGATGTACTCGCCAAGGCCAAGCTGCTGGTACTCTGCTATCCGAACAGCCCGACCGGCAAGACGGCTACCCGAGAGTTTTACGATCGCGTGGTCGCGTTTGCCCGGCAGCACAATATCGTCGTCGTGCAGGACGCGGCACACATCATGCTCAGCTTCGACCGCCAGCCACTCAGTTTTTTGAGTGTGCCGGGCGCACGGGACGTGGGCGTTGAAGTCCACTCGATGTCGAAGGGTTTCGACATGATCGGTTGGCGGATCGGTTGGGTCTGCGGTCATCCGCTGCTGATCCAGGCGTTCGCCGACGTGAAGGACAACTGCGACTCGGGCCAGTTCATCGCTGTTCAGAAGGCGGCGGCCGCGGCGCTCGACGACGTGTCAATCCCCAGCCGCACGCGCGAGAAATATCATCGCCGGCTCAAGAAGCTGGTCGACATACTTGGCCGTTGTGGATTCCAATGCAAAGTGCCAGGCGGGACGTACTTTCTCTATACGCCGTCGCCCAAGGGACTCGATGGCGGGCCAACCTTCGAGAATGT
>CAUYYY010000072.1:0-8056 GCA_963577165.1 Planctomycetota bacterium
GATTGGCCGGCGGCGTGCTGTTTGGCCAACTGATGCTGGCCGGACTCGGCAGTTGGTGGCTCTCGGCGATCACGACACCATTCCTCCAGCTCGACGTGCGGCTCACGAGTCTGCTGATCGGCGGCCTCACCACGTTTGTGATCGCGATGCTCACGATGGTGTGGTCGCTCCGTCGGATGGCCCATCTGCCAATCGAACGTCTGCTGGCCGGGCGGACGACTGAAACCGTCGTGTTGCAGAGAGACTGGCGGCGTCAGAGCGCGATAGGCTGGGCCGTGCTGATTGCGGCGCTACTCTTGAGCGGAACTGCTCTCCAGCTCGGCAGCGAGATGCAAATTGCGGTGTTCTTCGTCTCCGCCATGCTTGTTCTTGCCTCGTTGCTCGTTGCCGGGCGTATCCGGCTGGCGACGGGCGAGCGAGCCGACGACAAGTTCAAGGCGTTTGGGCTGCTGAGCTTGGCGCTGCGAAATGTGGCTCAACATCCGACCCGCAGTACACTCACGATGGGACTCGTGGCGACGGCGAGCTTTCTGATCGTGGCCGTCGGTTCGTTTCGACTCGCACCGACCGAGGAAGGCACCGGCGGATTCGAGATTGTGGCGACCAGCACGACACCGATTTTTGATAGTTTGCGGACCAATGTGGGCCGCCGGGAGTTGGGTTTTTCAGAAGACGCGAGTCGGCAGCTTGCCCGGAGTGACGTGTTTGCATTGCGTGTGACGCCGGGCGACGACGCGAGTTGTCGAAATCTCTACCGCCCACGTCAGCCGAAGCTGTTGGGAGTTCCTCCGTCGCTGGTAAAGCGAGGCGGATTTGCCTGGGCCGACACTGCGTCGGATTCTGAGGCTGAGACGCAAGCCGAACGCGATAACCCGTGGCGTCTTATTGAAAAGCTGTTCGCCGATAGAGCAATTCCGGTGGTGTTGGATAAGAACACGGCCATTTATAGTTTGCACCTGATGCAAGGCGTGGGCGAGACGTTTGAGATCACAGGCGCCCGGGGCGAGAGCGTGCAGCTTCGGGTCGTCGGTCTTTTGAAAAATAGCCTGTTTCAGGGTAATCTGATCGTGAGCGAAGCAAATCTACTCCGCTGTTTTCCAGAGACTGAGGGCTATCGATTTTTCCTTGTCGATACTAATCGACCAGCACCCCAGCTGCTTCAGGCGGATATGGGCGCTAGAAAGTCGCGTAGCAATGCAGCCGGGGTGCTCTCTGCACTCGAAACAACCCTTGGTGATTATGGATTCGATGCGACCTTGACAAAAGATCGCTTGGCCGGTTTCCTGGAAGTTCAAAATACTTATCTCTCGACGTTTCAAAGTCTAGGCACGCTCGGACTGCTGCTGGGAACCTTTGGTGTGGCCACCACTCAGTTGCGAAACGTGATGGAGCGGCGCGGCGAGTTGGCTCTGATGCAGGCGGCCGGGTTTCGGCGAAGACGGCTTTCTGCGCTCATTCTCGTCGAGAATGGTTTGCTGCTCGCCGGTGGACTGGCGGCCGGATTGCTGGCCGCGTTGGTGTCCGTATTTCCCCACGTATTTCTCTCCGGTGCGAGCATGCCGTGGTGGTCGCTGCTCGGCCTGTTGGCCGTCGTGCTCGTGGTGGGGCTCTCAGCCGGATGCGTTGCCGTGCGCGTAGCGCTGCGCGCACGGCTGTTGGACTCGCTTCAGGCAAAGTAACGGAAACAAAGTCGAAGAGTGCAAGAGTGATTGCAGCACCCCGGCTGCTAACGAACGCAGCCACAAAACCCTTGCCGATGCAGCAGCCGGGGTGCTTTCCAGTGGATGAGTGCGACGGGGTGGCTTAAACACGTGCCGATGGAACTGCTATACTGTCGCTGCTTATAAACGACCTGTCCCATGAGGCCGCTATGAAATCGTTTCTGAAGATCGTTTTCTCGTTTGCTGTGACTATTCTTTGTTGGGGCGTGTACGGGCCACTGTTGCACGTGGGAAGGCACAAAATGGCGTTGTTGCCCGACGACGCTTCCCAGTTCGTTGGGCTCCGACCTTTCATCTGCGTGGGGCTGGCTTACTTTCTGATCGGTGTGCTGGCGGCCGGTGCGTATTTGTACTTTCGTGGCGAACAGGGCCATTGGACTTTATCCGGTACGCTCTGGAGCTTTGCCGCCGGAACGGTCGGCGCACTCGGGGCGCTGGGCGTCATCATGGCATTTGCCTTTGGCGGGGCGCCGATTTTCGTGATGCCACTCGTCTTTGGAGGGGCCCCGGTGGTAAACGCGTTTCTGACGATCTCGATGACCGGCAAGATGAAGGAGGTCGGCTCCGTTTTCCTGGCCGGCCTGATAATAGTCGTGTTGGGCGCGATGGTGGTGTTGGTTTTTCGGCCATCGCCTTCGTCGAGCGGAGTCCATGAAGGGGTCGAGTTCCTTGACTGGCTGCTATCGCTCGCTTCCGTGGCCATCGTGGTAGTGTGCTGGGGCGCCTATGGTCCCATTTTGCATAAAGGCCAAATGAAAATGGCCGGCAGTCGGCTGCGACCACTCGTTTGCGTCGGCGTGTCTTATTGTGTGGTTGCGGTTTTATTGCCCGGGATACTGCTCGGGGTGTGGGAGGAGCAGAGTCAGTTTACGTTTTCCGGTTCAATGTGGAGTCTGGCGGCGGGCGCAGCCGGCGCGATCGGAGCACTCGGAATCATCATGGCGTTTAACTTTGGTGGCAAACCGATGGTTGTCATGCCGCTCGTGTTTGGCGGAGCGCCGGTCGTCAGTACGATCACCACGATGATTCTGAAGCGAAATATCGGCGAAGTACATGCTTTGTTTTACTCCGGAATGATTTTGGTCATTGCCGGTGCGGCGATCGTGCTGGTGTTTGCGCCCAAGGGCCAACCTGCTGCTGAAGGCCAACCTTCTACTGAAGATTCGCCAGCGGAAGAGGAAGCCGACACGTCGGAGTCGGCGCCATGACGCCGACCGATACCATGTGCCGGATTGATGCTCTTCTCTCCCATGTGTGGATGGTGCGGACGTTTCTTAAACACTCGGAGGAAGCCCAGGAGGACGAGGAGCTTTGCCAGATTTACCGCACGCTCTATGACGCGATGCACGCGTTGGGCGGGCCGTGGAAAGAGCAAGACGCGGACGCCTATCTTCGAGTCGCGCGAAAGAAGCTTGGCAAGCTGCAACGTGCGGCGGAGCAGTTCGCCGCGATACAGCCCGACGTCTCGGCCCACACAAATTTTCAGATGGGGGCCGCTTCGCTCACTCACGCCGTGGGCGAGATTTCTCAGGCACTCAAATAAAAAAAGACTCACGCAAAGGCGCAGAGACGCAAAGGAGGGAAGAAATGCCCGCGAAATGCGCGAATCAGCGCGAATAATAAAACAAGTTCATCCTGTTTTCATCCGCGTTTATCTGCGGTTCCATGTTTTCAATCCGTGGCTAAAAAATGCTACGTCTTGCGTGCTTTTCCGAACCACTCGATCTGCCGCCGCGGACAAAACTGGTATCCATTCTCCTGGCAAAACGGCTTGAGCCAACGGCCCGTCGCGGCGAGCGTATCGACGTCGGTACCCTGCGGCATGAGCATCACTCGGGCACGTTCGATTTCTGGAAACTGGCAAAGGTGCTGTTCGACTTCCATACAGTCGGCGGGCGTGTCGACAACGTACTTGATCTGATACTCGTACTCGGCGACCAGCTTGCGGATGACGTCGGGTGCGTGGCGAACTCGCTGATGGCGACGGCTCCAACGCGAATCGCGAGCAACCGGCGGCGTCGAATTGCTTAGTTTTGGACTGACCGACATCAGATCACACGCGACCAGCAGCAGCAGCGTACCGGCCGTTTCGATCGTGATATGCCGATCCGCTTCATGCAGTTGTGTGGCGAGCGGGATCAATTCGGCGAACAACATGGGCTCACCCCCGGTGAGCACGACGTGGCGGCAATCCCACTCTTCGACCGCGGCGACAATTTCGTCGACCGACAGATCGCGTCCTTCGGGCGACCAGGAGGCGTGTGGCGTATCGCAGAACCAACAGCGCAGGTTGCAGCCGCTCGCGCGGACAAATACACTTTCGGTGCCTGTCAGTCGGCCCTCGCCTTGAATCGAACGATAGATTTCCGCGACCTTCATGCGTTGTGCCGTCTCATGCTTGATAGGGAATCGGATCGGTCAGGCCGGCCTCGGCAAACCCGCTGCGTCGCAGTTGGCAGGCGTCGCACAGCCCGCAAGCCGTATCCTGCTCGACCGGATCGTAACAGGAGCGGGTCAGGCCATAGTCTACGCCAAGCGTGACGCCATGGCGAATGATTTCAGCCTTGGTCATTTTTAGCAAAGGAGCGTGGATGGAAAAGCTCAGTGTGCCCTCGACGCCAGCCTTGGTGGCCAGGTTGGCGAGGCGCTCGAACGCCTCAATGAACTCGCCACGACAATCGGGATAGCCGCTGTAGTCGACGGCGTTCACACCGATATAGATATCGGCTGCTTGAACGACTTCGGCATAGGCAAGCGCCAGAGCCAGAAAAACGGTGTTCCGAGCCGGCACGTACGTTACGGGAATGCCCGAGGCGATCTCGTCCTCGCTACGCCGCTTAGGAACGTCAATCGCCGCGGTCAGCGCGCTGCCACCAAACTGCGACAGATCGATCTGTTGCACCACATGCCGCGGTACGCCGAGGGCCTCGCCGACACGACGGGCAGCGTCGAGTTCCGACCGATGACGCTGCCCGTAATCGATCGACAGGGCATAGACCTCGAATCCGTCGACCCGCGCCATCGCGCAGGCGGTCGCCGAATCAAGACCACCTGAAAGTAAAACAACCGCCGGCTTAGTCATGGATTTTTTCCGGTTGAATTCGTGCAGTTATTCTTTGGATGCTCCTAACCCCTTTTCTTGCGCACTGCATCATGCCACAATGGCCGGTCCGGGAAAAGGAGCCGAGGGTGACCGACTTTCGTGATCAACTGGAGACATTCGAGAACCAATATCCCGGGCGGGATTATGTGATCGAGATCGTTTGTCCCGAATTTACGTCGGTCTGCCCGAAAACGGGCCAGCCCGATTTTGCAACGCTCACGTTTCGTTACACGCCGGATCAGAAGTGTGTCGAGTTAAAGAGTTTGAAGCTCTATCTGCAAAAGTTCCGCAACGAAGGCATTTTTTACGAAAGCGTCACGAACGCAATTCTTGACGATGTCGCGGCGGTCGTGAAGCCGCGGCGGATGAAGCTGGTGGCGGCATTTACCGCGCGGGGCGGCATCACCACGACGGTGACGGCCGAGTATGCCGCGGAAACAGGCTGTTAGAAGGATTGGATATTTTACATGGCTGAGAATGCCCGAGTTGTCCTCTCCACGCTGGCGGACGAAGCGGCGAACCACAAAACGGCTGTCGAACAATTTTCAGCGATCGCCGCGCTGGGGCTGCAGTATTACACCATTCGCTTCATCGATGTGGGCGGTGGCATCAAGAACGTGATGAAGCTGACCAAGTCGGAGATCACCAAAGTCCGGCACTTGGAAGATGAATACGAGTTGAATGTCGCCTCCATCGGCTCGCCTATCGGCAAGGTCAAACTCCGTAACGTTCAAGATGGCACGAAGAACGCCTATGTGCCGTTCAAAAAGTATTTAGATCGCGAGGTAAAAAAGGCGTGTGACTTGGCCCACGCATTTGAAACCAAGCTGATTCGCGGCTTCTCGTTTTATCCACCCCATGGCAGCGATCCTTGGGAGTATATTTCGCAGACGGCCGATCAATTGGGCCAGATTGCTGAAGCCTGTCATCGAAGTGATTTGACCTACGGCTTGGAGATCGAAGCCAATCTGGTTGGCCGGACGGGCCAGCTCATGGCCGAGCTACATCGGCAGGTCGACCATCCGGCGATGGTGCTGGTCTTCGACGCGGCCAACATTCTTTGTCAGGGATTCACATCGGCTCAATTGTACGAGCAGTATTTGGCGATGAAGCCCGGCATCGGCTGGATGCACATTAAAGATTACCACGACCCGCAACCGACACGTCGGCAGCAGTACGTGAACGAAGAGATGCTTAAACACTTTGTGCCGGCTGACGTGGGCGATGCGGCGCACGAGGCGATCCTGCGCGATTTTCGAGAGAGTTTGCCGAAGTTGGAACGCCGACTGCGGCGGCGAGGAATCCCGGGTGTGGTGTTCGATCTTGAACCGCACGTCAAGGGCGGCGGTCAGTTCGGTGGCTTTAGCGGACCGGACGGAATGGGTGTCGCGCTGCGAGGACTTTGTCGTGTGCTCGACTATGTGGGAATCGGCTACCACCTTCGCGACATGGAAGACATTCGGGCAGCTCGCGGGTTTTAGGATTTGTCGGATAACCCGGAAACGACGCTCGGGTGGCTGAGGTAGAGTGCAGCGCCGCCCCAGCTTCACCGGTTTCGGGGCGTTGCCCCAGCCACCCCTCGGTAAACCTGTGCGGGACCTAGGACGTGTCGTCTTGAGAATCGTCGGCAGGCGCTGAGTTTGCGTCGCTGTTCTGGTCAGGCTGGCTGGTCGGCGCCGCTGGATCCGAAGAGGTCGGCTCACCAGTAGTCGATAGCATATTTCGAAATGCTCGAAGCATCATCGCGGCACCGATACACCCTGCGAACACGGCTGCGATCTTTAGCAAGTCGCTCAATCCAAATACCATGTAACCGGCGGTCCCGAATACGGCCGCCACCACAGCCGAGCTTTGGACGATCGCGCGCTTCCGCTTCCTTCGAGCACTTGTATCGATTGCGGTTCGCGCCGAAGTGTTGGCAACCTCTCGCATCGTCGTCAAATGGGTCGTCAGGTCGGGTTGTGCGGAGCGTCGCCGGAGCGAAGCCGGATTGTGTGAATCAGACGGCGAGGAATCATCATCAAGTGTCGCTGAATCCGACTGTCCCGCTTGGCCCGCACCTGGCGGCGTGGCCGCTTTCTGCGCGGGAGAATCTGCCACGGACGACACAGACGAGATCGGCTCTGGGCCGATCCGCTCGCTCTTGCCGTTCACACGCGACATGAGCTTGCTCATATAGTCGTCAATCGATTCCTCGTGTTTCCCGTTATCCACCGTGCGTGTGGCGGGCGCAGCGGGCTGGTGGGCGGACGCGATCGGCCGGATCGATTCATCCTGGGGTTCCTCCTCTTCCTCTTCTTTCTCGGTTTCGACCATGCGGCGAAGCTGTTCGAGCGCAACGATTGGGTCGTAGTCTGTTCCTCCACCAGTGTCTGACGGTGCAGTGTCTGACGGTGTCTCAGAAAACGACACGACCGCGGAAGCCTTTTTGCTGCGCGATGACGCGTCATGCTCGACCGAGGCCGCCTCGGCCATCTGACGCGCTAAGTCGACTGTCTGTTGTTCCCACGTTTGACGCTCGCGCTCGAGAAGTTGTCGCTGTTGTTCAACTTCTTGCTCACGAAGATACAATTCACCCTCCCGCGCCAACAGCTGTTGCTCTTGACGCTCGCGCTGGTGCTTCCAGACCTCGCGCGAAGCCTCGAAAGCCCGACGCTCCGTCTCCAACTGCTCGCGCAGTTGATTGACTTCGTCCAACTCCAACAGGCTGTCGGGGGCATGTTCTTCCGTCATTTCAATCGGCCTCATGCAGCGCGTCTTGAGTTGATGCTTTGTGGGAGTGTCTAAGTAGCAGCCCACCCTAGGGTTGTAGCTTGCGGAGATAGGGTAGTCAAACAGGCGCCAGACCGCTGGTGAGCCGTGTGATTCGGTCGCAGACCGGAGAAATAGAAAAACGGCTGTATATCCTTGCCGGTTATGTCGATTATCCGAAAGCGACAAATAACCGATGACAAATCTTTGGAAGGTTGCCTATCGGCGGCCGTGTTGGTTGTGCGAAGGCAAGTGTCCGGTGGGCGATCCGCCGGGCGAGTGCCGCCTAGGACGTAAAAGGGCGTGGCCCTGTGTCGCATCGTAACATTAGAAATAGTAAGAGTTTAGCGGCTAGGACAGGCGGGCGATAAAAGCATAAATTTTCTGCACTTGGTCCGCCTCAGTCGGGTCCACGTACTATAGTTACGTTGCAACTTATGAGTGCTGCCATTGCAGTCGCATGGTGTGATTACAAGGATCG
>CAUYYY010000073.1:0-8046 GCA_963577165.1 Planctomycetota bacterium
TTTTCCATCATCACCGGCTCGCTGAGGATCAAGGCCGCCACCGCCGCCAGCTTGATGTAGGTCGAGAGATTGGCCCAGGTACTTGAGCCCCAAAACTTTACCGCCGTGCCAAATGATTTTTTTAGTCGCAACCGACCGCGACGCCATTCGATGCTGTACAACTCGTCGAGCAGTAAATGGGACATGAAACCGACCATCACCGCTCCCGCCTTGAAGTAGCGGAGATGAATATCCGAGCAGCCGCAAATGAGAAATCCCAACCCGGCGAATATCAGCGCCGCCGGGATACTGTGAAACATTCCGCGGTGAACGGTAAAACGCTTAATCAGCGCCGAGAGCCCAAAGCGGATCAACACATAGATCGACCCGCCGGCCAATACCATCGATTCCGGATTCAGTCCCAGATGCTCGAACCGGTCGATCAGCAACATCGGGACGACGGCCGCCACGAATGCCATCGTTTCGCGGATCGGAATTCCCAAATCGCTATCCAAGTCGGGCAGCATTCCGGCGACGCTGCAAAGACCACCGGCGATCAGGCACGATTCGGTTGGAACGCCGTACAAGACGCCGGCGCCACCGTAGCCGATGCCCAGCACGGTGCTGGTTGTGATATGCGTTTGAAAGTTGGCCATAACGAGCAGAGAGCTAAGAGGGGAGAGCCAGATTTGACTTTTACACTTTTTTGCGATCTGCCGCGACTGCTATTCGCCACGACGGATCAGCCCGATATACTTGTTGGCAATCTTTCATCGGAGATGCGACTATGTCCCCTTACGATATTCTTATGATTGTGGTGCTCGTCGCCACGACGATTTTCGGTGCCTGGAAAGGCATGGCCTGGCAGCTAGCATCGCTAGCATCGTTGGTGCTCAGCTACTTCGCCGCACTCAAGTTTAGCCCTCAGCTGGCACCCTACATCAGCGATCAAGCGCCTTGGAACCGCTTCCTGGCCATGCTCGTGATCTACCTGGGCACATCGGTAGCGATCTGGCTAATCTTTCGTGTGGTGGCCAACTTGATCGATCGAGTCAAGCTCAAAGAGTTCGATCACCAGCTCGGCGCCCTGTTTGGTCTAGCCAAGGGTGTGCTGCTCTGTGTGGCGATTACGTTCTTTGCAGCGAGCCTTTTGGCCCCCGATCAGAAAAAGGATGTGCTGCACTCCCGCTCCGGCCACTACATCGGTCTGCTGATCACCAAGGCGCACACCGTAATGCCTGAGGAGATTCACGACGTTCTGCACCCCTACTTGTTCAAGATTATTGAGGAAGATGAACAGCTGGAATCCGACGCTTCGACCGGCTCGGATCCAGCGCAGACGGCCAGTCAGCCCGGCGACGGTCCGGCGTCTGACGTCGCCAGCGAAGAGCCTGCTCAGCACACTGCCGAGCGACCCACGGCGAACCCCGATCGCTAACGAATGGGAAGCACCCCGGTTGCTGTGTCACCAGCGACAGATAACGGACAACCCTTAGCAGCCGGGGTGCTGCGATCGTTATTTCACCGCAGGGCCAAAGCGGGAAACCCTATAGATAAAGGGTTTTCATTGCGTCCGAAACGAACATAAGAGTGATTATCGGACGTTGGAGGTGGGCGAGAAAAGGTGCCAACGATCAAGCGATTCCCTGCTCTGTGCCGTTCTCCCGATAGCGGCCGATGTGGCGGTATCTTTCATATCGAGCGGCCAGTAACTCATCGACGGGTCGATCGACCAATTCTTTGAGCGATTTGATCAAATACATCTTCAGCCGGGCCGCCATCTGATGATGGTCGCGATGTGCCCCGCCGATCGGCTCTTCGATCACATCATCGACCACTCCGAGTGATAGCAGATCTTTTGAGGTAATCTTCAAAGCGCTGGCTGCTTCGCGCTTAAACTCGCTGCTCTTCCACAAAATGCCTGCGCATCCTTCCGGACTGATGACCGAATAGTACGCATGCTGCAGCATGGCCACGCGGTCGCCCACGCCGATTCCCAGCGCGCCGCCGCTGCTACCTTCTCCGATCACGACACAGAGGATCGGCGTCGGCAGTTGTGACATGGCCAACATACTCTCGGCAATCACCTGGGCTTGGCCGCGCTCTTCGGCCCCGATCCCGGGATACGCGCCCGGCGTATCGATAAAACAGATTACCGGCAGACCAAACTTGGCCGCCATCCGCATTTTGGCCAGCGCCTTGCGGTAGCCTTCCGGCTGTGCACAGCCCGAGTTGCAGGCATGGCGCTCTTGGAGCGTCTTGCCCTTTTCTTGGCCGACGACCATCACTTTGTATTTGTCGAGTTTTGCGTAACCGGTGCGAATCGCCCGGTCGTCGCCAAAAAACTTATCGCCGTACAACTCGACAAAATCATCGAACACAAGCGCTAGGTAATCGGTCGTCATCGGCCGATCGGGATGTCGTGATACCTCGACCGTTTCCCATGGTTCGAGCTGACTGTAAATCTTCTTCTTCAGATCCGCCAATTGACGACGCAGTTGTCGCACGCGATCGCTCCGCTCAGGCGTGTCATCGCTTGTGCTATGAAGTTCCGCGATCCGTGTTTCCAATTCGTAGATCGGTTGTTCAAACGACAGACGTGTGATTCCGTTGGCCATGGCGGTAATGCTTTCCTGAAGATTTCTTAGCCACAGATGAAACACGGATTGAACACGGATAAAGGCATCACAAAGTTAAAAAGTGGATGAGTAAAAAAGTTGAAAAGATAGAATTCAGAAGATATCCCCCAAGAACACTCATCGTAGTTTTCCGCACTCTTCTACTTCTTCACTTTTCTTCTCCACAACTCTTATCTGTGCTTTATCCGTGTTCAATCCGTGGCTCCTGTTTTTGCTTTATTTGTCCATCTCGTGGACATCATCCTCTCGCGGTGGCTCGGGCCGCCGGCGATAAATCTGGATAGCGCTCACCTCGGCCAAAAATTCACCCATCGTGGCCGGTCGATCCGCCGGCTTCTTGGCGATCATCCGCGCCACGAGTTGTGCAAACGGTTCCGTAATGTTTTCATTGCCCACGGTCAGCGGCAGGGCCTTCGTCTTCAAATGTTTGTTGAGCAAATCATTGCTGTTCACACCCGTAAACGGCATCCGGCCGCCCGCCAATTCATACAACATACAACCAAAACCATAAATATCCGACCGTGCATCGAGTGTTTGGCCGCGGATCTGCTCCGGTGACATATAGCTCTTTGTTCCCTGGATCTTTGGCTTGCTGGAAAACATTCGGGCCAATGCGCTCTTGCGCCGCACAGCCAGGTTGAAGTCAATCAGCCGGACATGACCTTCATGGTCAATCAGAAAATTATCGGGCTTAATGTCGCAATGAATCCACCCCTGTTTGTGCAAGTAGCTCAAACCTTCGGCCGCTTCGAGGACAATCGTTTCTAACAGATACGCGATCCGGGGCGCTCCGCTATACATCTGCTGTTTGAGATTGGGGTGCTTGAACAACTCCATGATAATAAAACTGCCCAACCGACCCGAGCCATATTCATAGGTTGTAATAACATGTTCATGATCCAGTATCCGCCCGACCTGATACTCGTGTTTCAAGAAGGCAACTTGCTCGCGAGTATGTTTCTCGCCCGTAGGCAACAGTTTCATGCCCCATCGGACGCCATCGCTTGCCGACTGGACATCCCAGATCTCACAGTTGTGGCCTGCCCGGATCAACGCCATTAGCTGATAGGAGCCAATGTTGGTAATGCCGGAGGATGCCACGGGAAGGTGTGCTCGCTGATGGTTACAAGATTTCAGCACGGACGGCTGCTGTGCCACTAGCAACGGGCAACTCTTTCTTAGTAGCCGCCCGTGCTTCTCAATGCTTTTGATACGAATACATCCATTTTAATCCGCACCCGTTTCTGTGGAAAGATCTCCTTGTCGCGGCACGGCCGGTGCTAAAATCGCATACAGCAGATTACGAAATACCGAGGTCGCGTACACTATGTTTTTGTCGGGAAAACCGAGCAATCGCTGACCTCATGTCCGAACAACTTGCTCTAGACTACCTATAATCCACGTTTACCAGAATCAGACCTTGCGGCGGTGCCGTCGGACCGGCCTTTCGCCGATCGCAAGCTCTAAGCACGTCGGCCGGCCACGTTTCGTCTTCCGCCCCCCTGCCCACCTCGACCAGTGTGCCAACGATCGTCCGCACCATATTGTACAGGAAACCATCCGCTTCGACTTCGATCGTGATGCGATCCTTCCGCTCGCCCGTGTCGCGTTCGACACTGCCGCGAGCGACACTCAGATCGGTGACCGTCCGTACGCTCGTGGCCCGCTCGGCGCCCGACGTTTCAAAGCTGCTGAAGTCATGCGTGCCCCGCAGCGCCCCCCCTGCCCTTTGCATCGCCTCGGCGTCGAGCGGCGTGGGCACATGCCAGGTGACGTGCCGCTGCAGTACGTCCGGCGCGGCGCCGTTGTGAATCTGATACCGATACCGCTTTCGCACCGCATCGCGAATCGCATGAAAACCGTCCGGCGCATCGTCGACGGCCAAGACGACAATATCTTCCGGCAGATTGGCGGACAACGCACACTGCAACACATCGCCGGCCAGCGCCGATTCGGTTTGCAGGCTCACCACCTGGCCCAGCGAGTGAACGCCTGCATCGGTCCGCCCGCTGGCGGTGGCGCGAATCGTTTCGCGGGTCACTTTGTACCAGGCCTGCTCCAACTCCGCTTGGATCGTCGGTGCCTCTTTCTGGACCTGCCACCCGGCGTAGCGGGTCCCGTCGTAACAGAGCGTCAGCTTGAGGAATCGCATATCAAACGGCCGTGCTGCTGGCGACCAGTAGTTCGGCGATTTGTACCGCGTTTGTCGCGGCGCCCTTGCGAAGATTGTCGCTCACGCACCAGAACGACAAACCATTGTCGCTTGACAGGTCCTCACGAATCCGACCGACGAAGACGTCATCGCTGCCGTCACAGTTGTTAGGCATCGGATAGGCGCCGGCCGCGACGTCATCGACGACTTGGATGCCCGGCGTGGCGGCGAACAATTTGCGAGCCTCGTCGACGGTGATCTTTTTCTCCGTTTCGACCAGAATGCTTTCACTGTGACAGTTGGCCACCGGTACCCGTACGCAAGTCGGACAAACGCGAATCGAGTCGTCGCCAAAGATCTTGTGCGTCTCATGCACCATCTTCATCTCTTCCGACGTATAGCCTTCGTGCTTCGGTGAGCCGATCTGCGGAATCACATTGAACGCGATCGGATGGGCAAACGCCTCATACTCGTAGTCGTCGCCGTCGAGCGCCGCGCGGCTGCCACCGTCCAGATCACGCTGGCCGGCCACCCCTGCCCCGCTCGTCGCCTGATAGGTGCTCACCACCACGCGACGGATCCGGCCCGCGTCGTGCAATGGTTTCATCGCCAACACCATCTGCGTGGTCGAACAGTTCGGACTCGATATGATGCCCTGGTGATTCTCGATCGCCTCGCCGTTCACTTCCGGCACGATCAGCGGCACCTTCGGATCCATCCGCCAATAGCCGCTCTCGTCGACCACCGTGCAACCCCGATCGACCGCCCAGGGCACAAAATCCTTGGCCACCTCGTCCGGCGTACTGCCGATCGCCACGTCGACACCCTCGAACGCCTCGGGCCGCAGCACCTCAGCGGTGACCTCCTGGCCGCGAAACGTCAGCGTCCGGCCCGCCGACCGCTCGGACGCCAGAAACTTCACTCGCTGACAAGCAAACTGTCGCTGCTCGAGCAGCTCACGAATCAAGGTTCCCACCGCACCGGTGGCACCGACGATAGCCAAAGTCTCAATCACCGCAGGGTCTCGCAAAGGCCAATGGTTACCGACTGCACAGCCAAGACGCACAGACCATAGTATAAGTTCACGGCCACCGATCGTCGAGAGGTGGCGTTGGACAAACCGAGCCGCGTCGACCGCCGAGCGAGGCGCGCTGCCCAGTAGGCGCCGTGCTACGCACGGCTGGTGCCTATCGGATCGGAACGACGTCATGTTGATGCAATGCGCTCTATGCCGCCGGACGAGCCGACAGCTCGCACTCGGCATCGGCCAGTAGCGCCTCCAGCAGCGAGACGGTGCGGTCGGTGGCGCCGAGTTGGCTCTCGACCAGCGCGCGAGCACGGCCGCCAAGTGTGGCAGCCTGCCGCGGATATTCCAGACAGCGGCGGACAAACGTGGTAAGCTCCTGGCTATCTTGCACGACCCGTGCGGCGTCGGCAGAGAGCAGCGTGGCGACGATGTCGCGGAAGTTGCTCGTGTTGGGCCCGAACGAAGTGGCCACGCCGTAAGCGGCCGGCTCGATCATGTTCTGTCCACCTCGTAAGCCGAAGCTGCCACCGACAAAACCGATGTCGGCCGTACCCCACCAGGCACCCAACTCGCCCACAATGTCGATCAACAACACAGGTGGCACTGCTGGCCCGCCACGGCGGATCAATGACTTGCCCAGCAGTGTCGCAGCACTGTCACCCAACTCGCTACGCCGGACGAACGGGACGCCGCTTTCGCGGAGCATGTCGGCCACCGCGTCGAACCGCTCGGCGTGGCGTGGTACCAGAACCAGTCGCAACTGTGGGTACTCGACGACAAGGCGACGGTACGTGGCCAGCGCGAGCGATTCCTCCGGCGGTTGCGTGCTGCCGGCGAGAAACACGGTCTCGTCGTCAGCAAGGCGGGCCAGCCGTCGCAAGGCGTCCGTCGACGGGTTCTGGCGATCGGTCTGGGCGCCGTCGAACTTGAGTGAACCGGTCACATGGACCGATTTCGGATCGCTGCCTAGATCGAGGAAGCGGCTGGCCGTCTCATCATTTTGGGCCGCCACGAGATCGACCTGATTGAGAACGTGGCCCAGAAGCGGACGAATCCGACGATAGCCGCGATGGCTCTGATCGCTCAGCCGGCCGTTGACGATCGCTACCCGAGTGCCATGATCGTGGGCCGCACGGATCAGATTGGGCCACAGTTCGAGTTCGGCCAGCACCAACAAGTCGGGCCGCAAGCGGCGCATGGCGGTACGGACTGACCAACTGAAATCGAGCGGACAGTAAAACACCGTCAACTGCGGATAGCGCCGCCGAGCCAGCTCGTAACCGGTTTTCGTCGTGGTTGAGATCACACACTGCCAGTCCGGCTTACGGCGCCCGATTTCGTCGACAAGCGTCTGCAGCAGATTCACTTCGCCCACGCTGACCGCATGCAGCCAGACCAATCGGCTGGAATCATCACCTGCTGTCGACTGTCGGCTCGGCACCCGGCCCAGCAGTTTTTGGGTGTAGCCTTCGCGATACTTTCCGTGGCGCAGCGCCGCGTAAATGAGCCACGGCGAGACGATCACCAGCAGTGCCAGATAAACAAGATTGAGCAGGTAGGGCACGCGAGGGATTCCTTTCCCGGTAGGCCACGACAGATCATCGTTTACGAAGGCAACACTGCTTGTATTTTTTTCCGCTGCCACAGGGGCAGGGATCGTTGCGGCCGACCCGCTGCTGACGATTACGAATCGGCTCCATTTTCTGACCGGACTCCATAGCATCCATTGCTTGGCGCTGCTGCTGGGCGATTTCGCTGGCGGCGGGCGCATCCTCATGAATCGCTTCCGCCCCGGTCCAGGTGGAACCGACAAAGTTTTCGGGCAAGTCTTCCATGCGGAAGATCATGTCGGTTACATAGTCGCCGATGGACGTCCACATCGCGTCGAACTGACGCATGCCCTCGCGTTTGTATTCGACCTTCGGGTCCACCTGGGCGTAGCCACGCAGGCCGACGCTGCTGCGGAGGTGGTCCATCGCCAGCAGATGTTCTTTCCAAGCCGTGTCGAGAATTTGCAGCACCAAGGCCCGCTCGAGCCGGCGCATTTCCGGTCGAAACCGATTTTCGACAGCTTGCGACAGCTTGTGCTCGACGCCTTCGCGATCGAGTTTGGCCAGTTCGTCTGGCGGAAGATCGTAGTCGATCGACTCTTTGAACCATTGCGACTCGACATCGACGGCTCCGTTGCCGTCGCTGACCGCCTCGGCCGTCGCGCTGGGGCTGACGGCGCCGGCAAACAGCTTTTCGAC
>CAUYYY010000074.1:0-8023 GCA_963577165.1 Planctomycetota bacterium
GAGTGAGCGAGACGATTTTGTTGTCTATTTTGTCCAGCGATTCATTGACAGGCTTTGCGTACTGATCGTGAAAGCTTTTGTTGTTGTCTTTTAGAGCGTCGGCTGCCAAGGCCTTGAAGGCGTTCTTTAACTCGACTTTGCCGTGCTCTACGAACGTCACTTTTTCTTCTTGGTGTTGTCGTTCTTTTTGAAGAGTGGTTTCAAGCCTCGCTTTTTGCTCTTTGAGATCCGTTATTTCTGCCTGGCAAGCATTGGCAACCTGCAGATTATCTTCAAGTGTCGTTTGAAGTGTCGAAATAGTTTCTTCTTTTCCGCGAGACCTCTCATCGGCTATGGCTAATTCGGATTTTGCTTCGTGTGTGGCCTGGTCACGGGAATATTCGACCTTTGACTTTGTGAATAGCCACTCGGCCACTCCTCCCAATAAAAGACCGATAGCCAGCATTACTATGACTAGAACTACTTCCATTGCCAGGTCCTTGCTTAGAAGTACGGCGAAACGCTCGTGTTCAGCTTGGGAAGCCGATGCTCTACCATTGGGCTACACCCACATGAGTACCCACATGAGTACCCACATGAGTACCCACATGAGTCTGCATCTATTTTATCGCGGTCTCGTTTAATCGCAACAGCCGTCAAACACAATGCTGGACAAGTCGCTAGATCCGCCGTGGCGGGCCAGCAGTGCCACCCAACGACGGACCAGCAGGTATCCGGCGTGTGGCATTTAGCCGAGCGGTGGAAGAAATTTTACAAGCACGGCGCGCTAAACACCTGTCCGCTAGGCTCCGATTGCGCCCTTTCAGGGCTCGTCGGTGTTTTAATACGATTCCCAGGGCTGCGCCCCGGGCTTTCGAAGATTGCCCTTTCAGGGAAAAAAGTGACAGCCGGAACTGCGCTACCGCTTGTTCCGGCCTACATTTCTACGAAACTCACTTGCTTGCGCTACGTGCTGGTAATGTTTTTTCCGCCACTCAGCCTTACAGTGGGTTCGGGGGCGGGGTCATTTGCGCAAGCGCTTCGAGGAATGGGCTCATGTCCTTCTCGACGACGTCGCCGACCAGGCAGTCGATCAGCGCCGCGCGCTGGTCGGGGAACCGCTCTACGAATTTCCGGAAGCTGAACGTCGGGTCGTAGAAGGCGTGGATGAGGCGCCGGATCACCTCGATGCCAGACCAGAGCGGTGTGGTGAATGCACCGAGCTTTTCACCAGAAACGTCTCCTGCTGAGAGGGCGTCATGGATGCAAGTGGCGGCTAGTTCGGCCGAGCCCATCGCGAGGAACAGCCCGGACGAGTAAATCGGATCGAGAAAGGCGGCCGAGTTGCCGACCATGACCCAGCCGTTTCCGGCAACCTGCTGATTGCGGTATGCCAGCCGGCGGAGGCCGCGCACCGCACCTTCCAAAGTCGCCTCCGAAAGTGACTCGGCCAGCGGCCCGCAACCGGCCACTTCACGAAGAAACATGGTCTTGAAATCGTTGGTCTCGGCAAACAGGTATTCCGGGTCGGCAACCACGCCCACGCTCACGATGTCGTCGGGCAGCGGAATGTATCAAAACCAACCGCGGTCGGCGATCATGAAGATCGTCGTCTCGCCAGCGTCGATTCCTTCGCCCCGTTTGCCGCCTCGGTAGTAGCCCCAGATGGATGCCTTGTTGAGCCCGGCGACGTCCGTTTTGAGCCCAAGTTGCGAACCGATGACCGTCACCCGGCCCGAGGCGTCCACCACAACGCGGGCGTCGATTTCCTCGGGCTGACTATCGCGCGATTGTGCGAGCACACCGACGGCCCGATCGCCTTCGAAGAGCACTTGCTTGGCTCGGGTGGCGGTGCGGACTTCGACACCATTTTCGCGCGCATGATCGAGACACATCTGGTCGAACTCGGCTCGCTCGACCTGCCACGTTTGCGCTCCTTCACCCTCGATCGTTTCCGAGAAGTAAAATGCGGCGGCGTGTTTGCCCGAGGGTGACACGAAACGGACGCTGTGCTTCACGGGGAAATGTGAGGTCCGCAGTTTCGGCAGCAGCCCCAGGCGATCCAACGTGCCGTAGGCGTGCGGGATGAGCGACTCGCCGATGTGATAGCGAGGAAACGTGGAACTTTCGAGGACGAGGCAACGATGGCCTTGCCGCTGGAGGAAGGTTGCCACAGTGGCGCCGGCTGGCCCACCACCGATCACCGCAACGTCGTAAGATGTGTCAGATTGGCGAGTGATCATCGTTATTACTCCCGATAAGAACGGTTTGCCGGAACAGCGCTACCGCTCGTTCCGGCCTACTTAAAGATCAAATTCGTCCAATTGATCCATGAGGTGGTCGAGGTCGTCTTGGGGCGCTGCGTCTTGGGATGTCGAGGGCTTGTCGGCTTGACGGCGATCAGCACTGACCGTGGCGCCGACAGCTTCGCGGCCAGCCAGAACCAATTGCTCGTCGCGTTCACGGGCCGCAACATCGCCGGCATCGGCTTCGCCCGGCGCGCCAGGTTCCGGTGCACCGAATAGCAGCGAGAGGTCGATCTTCATCGCGCCGGCCACTTCCGGACTGCCGGCGATCGTGGGCGTTTTGTGCTGCGGAAAGATGATCGCGTTTTCGGGACAGACGCGACTGCAAGCCGGGCAACCCTTGCGGCAGTTGTCGGGCTGTTCGACAAGAATCGTCTCGGCCGCATCGGCGCCGTAGACACCGAACAAACAGAAATCGATGCACTCCATGCAATTTGTGCAGCGGCTGAAGTCGATCACCGGGTACCAGCGGCGGGCCGGCTCGCCGGTCGCAACAGATGGGTCGCCTATCGAGGCCCCATCTAATGTGATCTTGCCCGATGTAAGCTTGATCGGGCCCGAGGGTGTGGCGGAGACTTGATCGCCGTTATTGGCCGGGCTGCCGTCTGCCGGGTCGCCGTTCTGCAAGTAACGCTCCATCTGCTCGGGCTTCGGTGAGCCGTTGATCCAGTCGGTAAGCTCGACCGTTTCAACAGATGCTTCTTGAGCGATTCGCCGGATCTCTTCCAAATAGAGCTCGGCCGAGTCGTGCGTGCGGAGGTCGAGGCAGTAGATCGTGCGGCGGGCAGTTTCGCGACGGTCGGCGACGCGTTGCTTCGGCTCTGCGTCGTCCGAAGCTGTGTCGTCCTCATCTGCGCGATCCTCATCATCCTCATCCTCTTCGTCCGACTCGCCAAATGCTTTGATCAGCGTGACACCGCGCCGACCTCGGATACCGTTGCGATCGAGTGTCCAACAGGCCGCGCGGGGGAAGAGCCAACTGCAGACGATCATGTCGCCGGCGATGCCCGAGAGACAGAGCATGCCGGTGCTGTCGGGCGCCAGGTCATACAGGTGCGGTACGATCATCGGATCGATGCCGGGCGTGCCGAGCAAGCCGGCCACGATGTCTTCTTCGAGCTTGCGCTTGGCAGGGTTGGCGCTTTGACCTTGCGAGACGATGACAGTGATGCGTTTTGCCATGACAATTATCGATATGGAAGAAATGGAACTGCAGATTGACGTGGAAGACAATTCCTTGTAGGGAACCGCAGATGGACGCAGATGAAGTTGAAGTTGTTAAGACTACAAATTATGTACGATACGTTTTCGGAAAGAAGGTAAAGGCAACCACGAATGACACGAATAAGAAAGCTGTGGCTCGTTCTCTTTCTCTATTCGTGTCTATTCGTGCGATTCGTGGTTCTACTTCTTTATTTTGGCTACTCGTTTTTTCTATCTTTCAATAATCCGCGTTTATCTGCGGTTCCATTCTTCTGGCTACTCGTTCATTTGTCCTTTGATCGTGCGTTGGGTAACTTCCCAAACGGCTTCGAGGTGTTCTAGGTACTCGGTGGGACTGAGCAGTTCGTGGCCTGGACCACGGATGGAAAATAGCCAGCCGGAGTCGTAGTTGTCGATGTTGATGCCTGAGGGATCGCGCAAAAGGGTCTGATTTATCTCCACAAGCTGGCCGGCCATCGGGCTGTAGAGCGAGGCTTCGGCTTTCTTGCTTTCAATGGCCCCGATTTCCTGCTTCTCCTCCAACGTTATATCAGAATCGATGGTCCAATCAAGAAAATAAACATCCTGGAGCAGCCGGACCGCATAGGCCGTGAAGCCGAATCGGGTGTCGTCGCCACGGCCGAGTGCCCACATGTGGTTTTTCACATATTTCCGGTCGGTCGGAAACTCGGCACGGAACTCGCCCATCATGAAGTGGAGGGAAGCAGGGTTCAGGGTTCAGGGTTCAGGGTTCAGGGTTCAGGGTTCAGGGTTCAGGGTTCAGGGTTCAGGGTTCAGGGGACAGGGGACAGGGGACAGGATGGGATGCTTACGTATATCGTACGCCTTGGTGTTCCGGTTCGAAAAAGGCTGGTAGCAGGGCGTCAACTTGCAGGAGACCTTTTCGGGTGAGCGTGATGCGGTCACCCTCGACGCTCAGTAAGCCATCGCTCTGGTATCGCTTCCAGACGGCATCCCACTCGGCGAGTATCTCGACACCATATTTTTCGTGAAAATACGCCGCGTCGAGATAACCGCGTTTCAATTGCAAGATCATTTCACGTATCAGCCGCTGGTGGTCGCTGGAACGGAGGCCTCGCTTCAGGGGAAGTTCACCCTGTTCGATCGCTTTGAGGTAGTCAACCCACTGGGTCTGATTCTGGTAATGGACGCCCGAGATGTGTCCGAAGCTGGCGACGCCCGTGGCCAATAAATCGCTGCCTTGCCAGAGGTTGTCGCGGTAGCTGAAGTTGATCGCGTCGCTCTCGCGGACCATGGTGTAGGCGCTGCTAATGTGATACCCGGCGGCCGCGAATTCATGAAAAGCATCGTCGACCCATTGGCGTTTGGTTGGCCAATCGGCGACGGGTGTTTCGATCTTGTGGTCCAGGATGTCTTGTGAATAGACGGTGTTGAAAGGGAGCTCCATCTGATAGATCGTTACGCTGTCGGGCGCCATGTCGACGGTTCGCCGCACGGTTTCTTTCCAAGTCTGCGACGTCTCGCCAACCATGCCGGCGATCAGATCGATGTTCACGTTGGGAAACCGCGCGGCTTGAATCCACTGCCACGCTCGATCGACCTCGGCCGACAGGTGTGCCCGGCCGTTCTCTGCGAGAATCTTGTCGTTGAAGTTCTCGACGCCTAGGCTGAGTCGGGTGACGCCCAGATCACGAATCGTGTGGACCTTGGGCTCGGAAAGCGTGCCGGGCTCGCATTCGAAGGTGACTTCTTCCGCCAGGCTCCAATCGATGTTCTGCCGCAATCGGTCGACCAAGGAGGTAAGCTGTCGGCCACTCAAAAAAGAGGGCGTGCCGCCGCCGAAATAGACAAATCGAAAGGGCCGGCCGCCGACCGCTGGCAGCCGACTCACCAGCTCGACCTCGCGGGCCAGGGCCGAGACATAGCGCTCGACATCGGGTGCATTCTTGTCGGTGTAAACACGGAAGTAGCAAAACTTGCATCGCTTTCGGCAGAACGGAATGTGGAGATAGAGCCCGAGCGGTACGTCGGTCGGCGGTGTGTTGAGCGCAGTGTGGACCGTCTCAAGCTGGTCCTCCGTCCACTGGGAAAAGGGCGGGTAGTTCGAGATGAAATAGCTACCGACGTCGGTTTTGGCTTCTTCGGTTGTCATTCGAACGCATCTGCCTAGACTTCATTGCACCACAGAAACACGGAAAAAACTTAGGGAACCGCAGATGGACGCGGATGAACGCAGATAAGGTTGAAGTTGTTAAAATACAGATTATGTACGATACGTTTGATATCAATTTTTGGTTTTGCAAAATTAAGTAGCAAGCACATTTTCATTCCTGTTGCCTTCAAATAGTTTAAGCACTGTGCCATGTAAATCTCATCGCATGACTTGACCGCCTTGAGTTCGACAAGAACCTGATTCTCTACCAGCAGATCCGCATAATACTCTCCCACGTCAACACCATCATAACGAACTTTGATCGCTTTTTGCTGTTCAACTCCTAGACCTCGCTTGCAGAGTTCATAATGCAGGGCGTTTTCGTATACTTTTTCGAGAAAGCCGACGCTCAGTGCATTGGAAACTTGAAAATCGCTGGCAAGAATCGTTTCCGAGATTTGGTCTATCGGCAATCTGCGTTTATCTGCGTCCATCTGCGGTTCTATCTTTTTTAGCTCACCTCTGCCCACCAAAGCAGTATAGCGTTCCGTCCTCGTTTCCGATAACCAGTCGGCCAGCGGCAACCGCGGGCGAAGCGGTAAAGCGGCCTCCGGCGTCATATTGCCACAGCTCAGTGCCGGTTTCGAGGTCTACCGCGTAGAGCCGACCATCGGCCGATCCGACGAACACCCAGCGTCCGACGATGACCGGCGAGCTATCGATCGAGCCACGGGTGGGAAAAGACCAGAGCGGCTGGCCGGTATCCGGTTTTACGGCGTGAAGCCGTTTGTCGCGGCCGCCAAAAACGACGGCACCGGGCGTTACGGCGGCGGACGAGCGGAAACTATGGCTGCTTTTCTGGGCATGAAAACGCCACACGACGCGCTGGTCTCGCCAGTTAATACATAAAAACTCGGCCCCTTCGGTCCCAAAGTAAACATGCTGGCCAAGCACAGCAGGTGTGCAACCGGTTGGCGCATTGATCGGGACGATGCCGAGCGATTGGTTTTTGGTGACGTCGATGATGTGTAATTTTCCGTCGCAGCCGGCGAGGAAAGCACGGTCCTCGACAATCGTCGGCGCGCAACGAATTTGATCGTCGATCGGGTGCTTCCAGACGACGTCGCCGGTCTTCGCGTCGAGGCAATAGAGCGTGGCATCTTGTGAGCCGAACAGGACATGCCCTTGGTGGAAGTTCGGTCCGCCGTTGATTTCCGCCTGGGCCTCGAATGCCCAGCGCCTGCCGCCGGTTTTTGCGTCGAGGCAAACGAATTGCCCGTCGATGTCTCCTATGTAGACCAGGCCGTCTCGCACAGCCGCAGCCGACGCGAAGCCCGCCTCGCCGGTGAACTTCCATTTCACGTGGCCGTCGGAAAGTCGGATTGCAAAAAACGTTCCGTCCAAATCGCCGAGGTAGACGGTCCCGTGATCGATGACGGCCGTGGCTTCAAACGCGCCTTTGGGCACGCGGTGTTTCCAAACCACCTGAAGCCGCTCGGGCAGTTCGGAGCGGGCGACGCCGGAGCCGTGGGTATCGCCACGAAACAAAGGCCAAGCGGTTGTACTGGCTACGGGGCTATCAGTCTGGGGGCCATCGGTCTGCTCGTTTTTTTCCGCAGCGGATGAGAGGACTGGCGCGAGCAGCAACAGGCAGCCGGCAAGCAAGCGAGACGCGTGGTTAAAAGGCTTTTTCATAGAGTTCCAACAAACTCGCCTCGTCTACGGGTCGAGGGTTGAACGTGCCGGTCCATTGTTTCGCGGCGTCTTCGGCCAAGCGAGGCAATTGCCGGCGCTCGATGCCGCAGTCGGACAAACAACTGGCCAAGCCTGCCCGTTGGACCATGGTGGTAATAAACGCGGCCAGGCCGATCGCGCCGCTTTCTGGCGCGGGCAGGCCCTCGCGGGCCACCGTACATTCTAGCAGATCGCGGTACCAGGCGTCGTGCTGCTGGCCGTTGAAACGAATCACGTACGGCAACATAAGGGCGACGGCCTGACCGTGGGCAATCTGGTTTTGTGCGGTCAGCGGGTTGGACAGCGCATGGGCGGCGCCGAGCATCGAGTTTTCGATGGCCAAGCCGGCAAAGCAGGCGCCAAGTTGCACTGCGCTGCGTGCTTCGAGATCGTGCGGATCGTCTAATACCTGGCCAAAGTTTTCGGCGAGCAGTTGCCATGCCTCACGGCTAAACGCCAGTGAGACCGGGTTGCGGAGACGGGTGACATAGGTTTCGACGGCGTGAGCAATCGCGTCGATACCGGTCAGCGCGGTGACTCGGTCGGGCTGGGTCATGGTCAGCTTGGGATCAAGCAGCGCGACGCGAAAGGATGCTCGTCGGTCGCCGCAGGCCATCTTGACATGTGTCGCGGCGTCCGAGATCAGAGCAAACGATTGGGTTTCGCT
>CAUYYY010000075.1:0-8013 GCA_963577165.1 Planctomycetota bacterium
TTTGATTTGCAGAGCTTATTCCGCGCGGAGTCGTATGTCGTTCGCAACTACGCATGGCTAGAGCGACATCTCGGCCCGCTCATCCCCGTCGAGATCGTCGTCCGTTTCGACCGCGAAAGTTCTCTTTCCTGGCCCGATCGGCTCGTTCTTGTTCGGCAAATTCAAGACCGCATCCAAGCGCTCGACCACGTTGACGGAACCATCTCGCCCGCCACGTTCATGCCCGACCCGCCTCGGGGCAGCGGCGCTCGAGTGTCCGCCGCACGTAGCGTGTTCAAACGCCGCTTACCCGAATACCAACAACAGCTCCGCGATGTTGGCTATTGGGCCGAGTCGGCCAGCGAAAAGTTATGGCGAATTACGGCCCGAGTCGAAGCCTTGGCGGACATCGACTTTGGCGAGTTCCTCGACCAACTTCGTGTTGTCGTACGCAAAGAACTCGACGAAACCAACGAGACAGATGCTGGAGCGATCACGTTTACCGACTGCGGAGGTGTCCCTTTGGTTCACTCGGCACAACGGCAAATCCTCCGTGATCTCTTCAAAAGTTTCCTGACAGCACTGGTGCTCATTACCCTGGCCATTACGGTTATCCTCCGCAATGTTCTCGGCGGTCTGTTGATGATGTTGCCCAACATCTTTCCCGTCCTAGTTGTCTTTGGAGCAATGGGCTGGCTCGGCGCGAACGTCGACATCGGTGGTATGATGACCGCCAGCGTAGCGCTCGGGATCGCCGTCGACGACACGCTGCACTTTCTCATCTGGTTTCAACGCGCTCGCCGTTCAGGACACGGCCGCCGGGCCGCGATCGTGGGTGCCTACCGACGCTGCTCCGCGGCTATGTCGCAAACCACCGCCGTCTGTGCGCTGGGCATGCTGGCGTTCGCTATGAGCGAGTTCGTCCCGATCGCACGATTCGCCTGGCTGATGGCCGCTGCCCTGCTTGCCGCGCTGGTGGGCGATCTCGTCCTGTTGCCGGCCCTGCTGGCCAGCCGCCTCGGCCGCTTCTTCCGAACAACCGGTTCAGACTGATCGGGCAACGTTGAAAAAGGGGGACAGGCACCCTACGCCATCGGCAGGCCTACACACCACTGATGTTGCCCACTTTCCCTATTTCCTTCATTTTCTTGATTATTTCAGTCTATTTGATTATATTAGCTAATCGATGTTTTATTTTCAAATACCCCATTTACCCATTTCCTATTTTGGCAATCGTTAGAGAGTTCGCAGTATCTCAATTCTTATCTGTTGATATGGGTGGGACCGCGATTTGCGGGATGAAACCGGAGCGACGTACCGACTACTTTGTTGACTCATTCGTCTCAAGGAGGGATTAGAAAAGACGACGCCGAATGGATGCTTGCAAACGACGGGCAATCCGACCGACGGGCTCGCTAGCAGCTCGCTCGTCCGACGAGGCTCAACTGGGATCGCAACCGAGCAGGACATACCATGGCGTATACATTGATGACCGGCGCAGTCGGTTTTCTGGGGCGCTACGTCCTACGTGACTTACTGTTGGCCGAGGTACCGGTCGCTGTTCTCGTGCGCGACAGCAAATCGGAGTCGGCCCAGCAGCGTGTCGAAACCGTCATGTCCCGCTGGGACAACGAAGTTGGCCGCGCCCTACCCCGACCCGTTCTGTTGCGGGGAGACATTGATCTTCCGAATCTGGGACTCGGTACCGACGATCTCGATTGGGTCCGCCAAAACTGCGACGCGCTCTTTCACTCGGCGGCCAAAGTCACTTTCAACGCCGATACGCCGGAAGAAGACTTGTGGGATACGAATGTACGCGGCACAGAAAACGTCGTCGCGCTGTGCCGCACCGCCGGCATCGGCCAACTGCACCATGTGTCGACCGCGTTTGTCTGTGGTCTGCGTCCGGGGCCAATTCTTGAAAGCGAGCTCGATCTCGGCCAGGAATATGGCAACAACTATGAGAAGAGCAAAGTTGCCGCCGAAAAAATTGTGCATGCCGCCCAGGATCTCGACAGCGTAACCATCTACCGACCCGCAATCATCGTCGGCGATTCGCAAACGGGCTATACCACGACATTCCACGGCTTCTATTTGCCGCTGCGGATCACGCATACCTTGCTTAGCCGTGTGCAACTCTTCGATGTGTCTGATATCGATCTGCTCGATCGCTTGGGACTTGACGGAACCGAACGCAAGAATGTCGTGCCGGTCGATTGGGTTTCGGCCATGATGACCTACCTCATCACGCACCCCCAGCTGCACGGCCAAACCTATCACCTCACATCCTCCACCGGAGTTGCCTGTCGGTTGATGCAAGATGCGTTCTTGGCCGCGGTTCGCACCTCCGCCGAGCAGGGCAGCTACGATGGTCCCGTGAGCATCGACCTCGAATCGCTTGCGCAGCTCGAGGAAACATTTATTTCGCAGCTCGAGGTCTATCGTTCGCATTGGCGCAACGATCCGACATTCGATGTCCGCAACACACTCGCTGCGGTTGGCCTCCTGCCCTGTCCCGAGATCGACCGCACGATGCTCGACATCCTCTCGCAGTATGCGATCCGGACCAACTTCGGCTGGCCACGTCCCAAGGCCGTGACCGCTGACTTCGATGTCGGGCAACATTTGCATCGCGTTGTCTCAACACAAGCGTCACCGCCCACCCCAGCCGGCGAAATTCGCTGCGTCGGCCTGCAAGTCAACGGCAGCGGCGGCGGTCAGTGGCACCTGCGATTTAACCGCAATGGCTTAATCGCGGTCGAGCCGGGTCTGACGGCCGATTGCGTATCGATCTACTACCTGAATTCCAACACCTTTGTCGCACTAGCCCAAGGACGTTTTACCGCCGAAGAAGCCATCGCCACCGGTCGGGTTGTCGCTTTCGGACCACCCTTCCGCAGCGAGGAGCTGATGCAGATCGTTTGAACAATAAAGAAAAAGTTGAAGAGTGTAAGAGTTGAAGAGTTAAAAAGACAATTTCAACCCTTACACTCTTTGACTCTTCGATTTTTTGACTTCGCCTTGAGAAGACACCATGGATAACCAACACGCTTCCACGCCGATTGCCGTCATCGGCATGGCCTGCCGTACACCCGGCGCCGACAACCTTGACGAGTACTGGCGGCTCATACGCGAAGGCCGCAGTGCGATCGGCCCCGTCCCGAACGACCGGCTCAATCGAGAGCTCTACCACACGACCGAACTCGGTGTCACGGGCAAGTCGTACACCGAAATCGGCGGCGTGGTCTCCGACCGCCCCTTTGACCCGAAGTCGTGCGGCCTGTCCGACGACGTTGTTAAAACACACGACATTTCCCACCTGAACATCTGCGAAGTCGCGGCCGCCGCGCTGCGCCACGGCCGCATGGATCCGCTGAATCTTCCGCAACGGAACGTTGGCGTTTATATCGGACACGCCGGCGGCAGCTCCTGGGCTGGCGACATGGTTTGCGCCATCGGCATCGAAGAGACAGCCAACTATCTGTTCGAGCTTGACCAGCTGCGCGAGCTCGGTCGTGACCGCATCGCCCAGGTCGTCCACGATGTCATCCACCGCGTGCGCCGCGAAAAAGGAACGCCCGAAGGCGAGGATTCGCCCGACCTGTCCGCTAATGTGGCCGCTGGCATCATCTCCTACGCATTCGGGCTTAACGGACCCTACATGGTCATCGACGCGGCCTGCGCCTCGTCGCTCAAGGCGTTGATGCTCGGCGCCCGCGCGCTGCAGCAAGGCCGGCTCGACATGGCCATCGTTGGCGGCGCCTCCTATTGCAAAGGAGACAGCCTCGTCTTGTTTTCACAGGCGTACTCAGTCAGCGGCACCGGCAGCCGGCCGTTCGATGAAAATGCCGACGGCCTGATCAGCTCGGAAGCCTACATCACGTTCGTTCTCAAGACCTTGCCTCGCGCGCTGGCCGACGGCGACCCCATCTACAGTGTCATCCGCAGCCTGGGCATTTCTTCCGACGGTCGCGGCCGCAGCCTTTGGGCGCCCCGCAAAGAAGGGCAAATCCTGGCCATGCAGCGGGCCTACTCCGGCGGCATCGATCCGGCGCGGCTCCAGTACATCGAAGCGCATGCCACGTCAACCCAGCTGGGCGACGCCACGGAGTTGACCGCGCTATCCGAAGCGCTCACAGGCCGCGTCGCTCCCGGCACCAAGATCCCGCTCGGCAGCATCAAAGCCAACATCGGCCACACACTCGAGACAGCCGGCATCGCCGGACTGACCAAGGTCATCTTGGCCATGCAGAACAGCATCATCCCGCCGGCCATCAACGTCAAGAAACTCAATCCGAAAATCGATTGGGACAACGTACCCTTCTATATCCCGACTCAGGAAGAACCATGGCCCGAGCCGGCCGACGGACTGCCGCGCCGTGCCGCGGTGAACGCTTTCGGCATCGGCGGACTCAACATTCACATCGTGGCCGACCAGTTCGTGCCCGAGCAACCGACGAGTTTCTATCTTCCGGCGCCCTCGGCCAATCCATCAAGCGAGACACCCAAAGTTTCCACCGATGAACCGATCGCCATCATCGGCATGGGCTCACTCTTTCCTGGCGCACTGACGGTCGAAGCGTTTTGGGATCTTCTCTGCTCGGGTCGCGATCCCAAGTCGGACGTTACCCCCGATCGCTGGCGTGCTGATCTAGCCTACGATCCGCAGGCCGATTGTCCCGGCCGTCTGCCGACGACCCAAGGCGGATTCATTACCGACTACGTCTACGACTGGCGCCGTCACAAGGTCCCGCCGAAGCAGATCGCCAAAGCCAACCCACTGCAGTTCATGCTGCTCGATGGGGCGGAAGAGGCGCTCAAACATTCTGGATACCTCGACAAAGAATTCGACCACACGCGAGTCGGCGTGATCGTCGGCACGATCTTCGGCGGCGATTTCGCCGATCAACTGCAAACCGGGCTCCGCCTGCCTGAGTTGGACGTCATCCTCCGCGACAGTCTCCGCACACGCTCTGTGCCCGAACACCAGATCGATCAAGCTGCTGAAGAATTTCGCGACCTTGTGCTCGAGCGGATGCCGGCCTTACTGGACGAAACGGGCAGCTTCACCAGCAGCACGCTAGCTTCGAAGATCACCAAGACATTCAATCTGATGGGCGGCGCGCTGTCGCTCGATGCCGGGACCGCCTCTTCGATGGCCGCCGTCGGCGCCTCGTCCGATATCCTCCGTGCCGGTGCCTGCGACATGATGATCTGCGCGGCCGGCCAGCGCAACATGGACCTGGTGACGTACGAAACACTGACCCAGGGAGGTGTGATCGCGCGGAACGAAATCCTCTCATCTTTCGACGCCAACGTCGGTGGGCTGGTGCCCGGCGAAGGGGTCGGCGTCGTGCTGCTCAAGCGGCTCTGCGACGCGCGGCGCGATGGCGACACAGTCCACGGCATCATCCGCAGCGTCACCGGCGCGACCGATCTCGAACATCTTGGCGAAGCGACCCGCACCGCCATGGCCCGCGCGCTCGAAGCCTCCGGTGTCCAAAGTGACAAAGTTGCCGCCATCGAATCATCGGGCACGGGCAACGTCGATGCCGATGCCGACGAGATCGAAGCCATTGTGAAAGTCTACGGCCGCCGAGACGGGCAAAAGCCGCTCACACTCACGTCGTCGATCGGTCAGCTCGGCCATAGCGGCGGCGCTTCGGGCATGGCCTCGCTGATCAAATCATCCCTGGCGCTCGAACATCAATCGTTGCCTTGCGGCATACCGGTCCGGATGCCCGCCGAGACGATTCTCCGAAACCAATCCACCCTGCGGACCAACACCGAGGCCACGCCCCTGGTCGGCGACGATCCATCGCAAGCGCCCATTATGGGCGTTACCTCTGGTTCCGGTTCCGGCCAGTCGTTTCACTTGGTGCTCGAGTGCGGTACACCAGTTGCGAAGAAGCAAGACAAACCGGTTGTTCCGGCAACAGCAGCCGACACCGCGACCGACTGTCGCATCGTTCGTTTCGGTGCCGCCACGATGGGCGAACTGGTTTCCATGTTGTCCGCATCGGGCGATCAAGTTGCGGCACTCTGGGAGAACGGGCCAACCCATTTCACCACATCCAACAAGATTCGGCTCGCGATCGTTGCCAACAGCTGTGAGGATCTGGCAAAGAAACTGGCGCTGGCAGTCGCACAGGTCGAAACCGCTAAATCACGGTCCTTCCTCGAAGGACAAGGCGTCTTCTGCCGCAGTCTCAATGGGCAACAACCACGCATCGCGTTCATGTTTCCTGGCCAAAGTTCGCAGTATGTCGGAATGCTCCGAGAGTTGATCGATCAGTGTCCGGCAGCGGCCGAAGCGCGTCGCGAAGTCGACCAGGCCATGGCCGCACACGGCTTTTCCGGGTTTGCCGACTATGCCTGGCGCGAAGACAGTGGCCTTGGCACCGCAAACTTTCCCACGCAGATTTCCATTCTGCTGGCCAGCACAATCTTCATTCGTACGCTCGCTTCATTCGGCATGCGTGGTGATCTCTTCGTCGGGCACAGCAACGGAGAATCGACAGCCCTACTGGCCGCCGGTGCGTGGAGCTTCGAGGAAGCCATCTCCGTAACACGCGCTCGGTGCGATGTTCTTGACGCGCATAGCAACGGCAGTGGCGGCATGTTTGCCAGCACCGCACCGGGTGATGTCGCCGAACAGGTCATCCGAGAAATTGGCGGCCAAGCGTACGTCGCCAATTATAACGCGCCGAAACAAACGGTCATCTCTGGAAATCATGACACCGTTTCACGCGTCGCCGACCGACTTTCCGAGATGGGTCATAAGGGCCGCCTGCTGTCCGTACCATGTCCATTCCACACGCCGCTGATGGCGAGTGCTTCGGACGCGTTTCGATCCGCTGTGCAGCGAGCCGACATCCACCGTCCCACAGGCGTATTGATCAGCAGCGTGACTAACCGCTACGTCGAGGATCCCAACGAGATTCGCGACAACCTCGTCAACCAATTAATCAGTCCGGTGCGCTACGTCGATCTGATACGCCAAATTGCGGACGAAAAAGAAACCATATTCGTCGAGGTGGGTCCGCAGCAAGTTCTCACCACGCTGAACCAACGCATCCTCGACGGCCGCGATGCGGCTCTCGTCGCCTCCGACAATCGCCGAAGGCCCGGCATCGAGCAATTGCTGCACGTTCAGGCTATGCTCGAATGCACCGGGGCCCTTGAAGAGGCCGCGGCGCCAGAACAAACCGTCACAGTGACCGCATCGACAACCAACGGTCAGCAGCAAAAGCAGGGCCGGCTTTCACAATTTGATGCCACCGACCGACGCCATCAGAAAGCGCGTGCCGCAGCCGAATCGGTTCCGACCGCTACTCTGTCGCGCGCCGCCGCAGCGCCACCCCAGGTCGCCGGTGCTCCGCCGAACATTCCGGTCGCCCCCATGCCCTACTCTTCGGGCGGATTGCCCGAGTCACCCTCGGCAGCCACCGCGACCGCTCCACCAAGCACGGCGAACGACAATGCCCTCAACGGAACCACTGCCGAAAATGGTCAGGGCACGCCCCATGCAACGAGCAATGGAGCACCCTCTACCAACAGCAACGCGGCACCTCCATCAGTTGACATGGCATCGGCCGACATGGAAAAGTTTCTCGTTGACTTCGTCGTCGAGGAGACTGGCTATCCGGCCGAGATCGTCGAACTCGATGTGGATCTGGAAGCCGACCTCGGCATCGACAGCATCAAGAAAGCACAATTATTCGGCGCACTGGGTGAGCACTTCAGCATCATGCCCCGCGCCGATCTCTCGATGGACGACTACACGACACTGCGCCATGTGTTGGGCTTCATCCAAGACGAACTTGCCGGGCGAGCCGGCGATGTGGTGCCGCCACCTACGCCGGCACCTGTCTCGGCCGACGGTCATGCCGAATCGGCAACGAACGGCGCACCGACGCCAGCCCCAGCCGCACCCTCTACCAACAGCAACGCGGCACCTCCATCAGTTGACATGGCATCGGCCGACATGGAAAAGTTTCTCGTTGACTTCGTCGTCGAGGAGACTGGCTATCC
>CAUYYY010000076.1:0-7927 GCA_963577165.1 Planctomycetota bacterium
CGGCACGCACCGCCTATGAGAACCGCGGTAGCGATGTCGCGGTACTCGACATGCGACAGTTGACGCCGATTTTCGACTATTTTGTCGTCGCTACCGGCACCAGTCGTCGCCAACTGCATGCCATGAGCGAGGAAATCGATCACACGCTGGAAGACGAACTGGGTGATCAACGCCTGGGCATCGAAGGGTATCACGAAAGCCGCTGGATTTTGCTTGACTATGGCAACGTCGTCATTCACTTGTTCGACCAAGAGACTCGCGACTACTACGCCTTAGAGCAGTTATGGGCCCGAGCGGATCGCGTGGCTGTGCCTTGGGAAGCCAGCGGCCCGTCGGGCGACAAGTAGACGCGTTCATGAATATTCTTTCGCTGCTACGAAGCCGGTTTCGAGACGCGCTCTCTGACCTTGGGTCGCAGGACATCGCAGCGCTGGTCGACATGGTTCGCCCGAGCCAAGATCCTCGCTTCGGCGACTATCAGGCTAACTGCGCCATGCCGTTGGCCAATCAACTCGGCAAACCCCCACGCGATGTTGCGGCGGAAATCATCGATCGGCTCGACGTGAGCGACCTTTGTGAACAGCCGGAGGTCGCCGGGCCAGGCTTCATCAACCTGCGCCTTCAGGACGCTTGGCTGCATCGCGATCTGCAAAACGCGCTGGCCGACGGCAAGCGCCTCGGTATCACGCCCACCGATTCGCCACGCACGGTCGTTCTTGACTATTCCTCGCCCAACGTCGCCAAGCCAATGCACGTCGGTCACATTCGCTCGACCGTCATCGGAGCGGCCCTGGAAAATGTATTGCAATTCTTGGGCCATCGCACCATCAGTGACAACCATATCGGCGACTGGGGTACCCAGTTCGGCATGATCCTTTTCGGAACCAAACACTTCCTCGATTCGGTGGCATTCGATCGCGATCCGGTCACCGAACTCGGCCGTCTCTACAAGCTCGTCAGTTCGCTGGTCGAGTACCATGAAGCCGTCAATACGAAGCGGCCCCAGATCGAACAGCAACTGGCCGATCAGCAGCGATTGGTTGCTGAGTTGGCGCAGACTGCTGAGTCCGAGGACAAGGCGGCCAAGAAAAAAGCGGCTCGTGCCCGCCTCCAGGCCGAGACGCGTCTGGCCGATCTGAAGACAGAGCTTGCCTCGTTCAGTGCCAAGATCGCACAGATCGATGACGATCCGGTGCGGTCCGAACTTGCCGCTTCGCACCCGAACATCGGTCAACAGGTCCTCGCAGAAACGGCCAAACTCCACGCCGGCGATGCCGAGAATCGTGCTCTGTGGCAAAAGTTCCTGCCCGCCTGCAAGCAAGAAATCGACGAGACCTATGCGCGGTTGGGGGTGCGTTTTGATCACACGCTTGGCGAGAGTTTTTATCAGGATCGTTTGGCCGGCGTCGTTGACGATTTGAGGAACAAGAACCTCGCCATCCAAAGCGACGGAGCGGTCTGTGTGTTTCTCGATGGCTATAAATCGCCCATGATTGTCCAAAAGAAAGACGGTGCGTTCCTGTATGCCACGACTGATCTGGCAACGATCCAGTACCGTGCTGAGCAGTTCCAGCCTGACGCCATCCTCTATGTGGTCGATCATCGGCAGTCATTACATTTTGAGCAACTGTTCGCTACCGCGCGACTCATGGGCTATTCGGATGTCGAGTTGGCCCATGTCAAATTCGGCACGGTGCTGGGCGAAGACGGTCGGCCGTACAAGACGCGATCGGGCGACACGGTCGGGCTGACCGGCCTGCTGGACGAAGCGGTTCGCCGTGCCCGGACGGTCGTCGACGAAAACGACGATGCCAAGCCGTCGCCCGAACTTTCGGCGCAGCAGCGCCAACAAGTGGCCGAAGTGGTGGGCATCGGCGCCATTAAGTACGCCGATCTGTCTCACAACCGGGAAAGTGATTACGTTTTCAGCTACGACAAGATGTTGTCCATGAAGGGAAACACGGCCGCTTATATGCAGTACTCGTACGCTCGCGTGCGAAGTATCTTCGAGAAAGGTCAGGTTGACGTCGACCAACTTTGCGCCGCCGGTCACTCCATAAAATGCGCGCACGTTGCGGAAAGGGCGCTCGGCTTGGAAATCGTGCGACTGGCCGAGGCGCTCGACCGAGTAGTCGCCGACTATCGGCCCAATCACCTGACGGCTTATCTGTTCGAGCTGGCCGGTCGTTTTGCCGAGTTCTTCGAGCAATGTCCCGTGCTGAAGGCCGAACCGGAAGCCACGCGGACCAGCCGTCTGTTGCTCTGCAATCTGACGGGACGTACGCTCAAGCGGGGTCTCGCACTGCTCGGGATCGAGGTCGTGGAAAGGATGTAAGAGCGACCGACAATCACGCTTTTGCCTTCGCCGCCGGTCCATTTGTGTAACGACCGAACACCATGCGGCCGGCACTGGTCTGCAACACGCTGGTCACCATGATTTTGACCGTCTTGTTGACATATTCGCGCCCCCCCTCGACCACAATCATCGTTCCGTCCTCAAGATATCCGACGCCCTGCCCGGCCTCCTCGCCCTGCTTCACAATCTGGACGTCAATGACCTCGCCCGGCAAAAAAACTGGTTTTAGCGCATTGGCGATGTCATTCAGATTGATCACCCCGACGCCATGCAGCTTGGCAACCTTGTTCAGATTGTAGTCATTCGTGACAATCTTTCCCTCGAGTTGCTTTGTCAGTAGCACCAACTTCATGTCGACCGGCTGGCCTTCCCACTCGGGCGATTCGCGATCGAATATCACAAGGTCGACATTCTCATCGTTCCGCAGCCGATTCAGGATATCGAGCCCACGTCGACCACGTCCGCGGCGCAACTTGTCCGAGCTATCGGCGATTCCTTGCAGCTCGCCGATGACAAATCGGGGCATAATCAATTGGTTATCCAGAATCTGTGTTTCGATGACGTCGGCAATCCGACCGTCGATCACCACGCTCGTATCGAGTACGAGCGGCTTAAGGCCTTTGACGTCTTTGGAAAATTCGACGTACGGAATGATGAATCGAAAGTCATGCTTTGTCTGGATGAGCACGCTGATACACGTGTAGCATAACATCATGCCCATCACCAATTGGACCCACTCCGAGACGACCGAATCGGGCTGGGGCAAAACCGGCGATAAGGCCAATTTTAGCACGTAGGTCAGAAACAGCCCGATGAGCATACCGAAATAGACGGCCGAGATCGTGTCGACCCGTTTGCGACGGACCAGCGCGTCACCGGCGATCACCACGACGGCCAGCGCGAGCACACTGCCAAAGCCAATCCATGGTAGCCAGGGATTGTCACCCGAGAGCAAGTCGGTCTGAATCAACCGAAAACCAACGGCCGAGGCGACCATCAAGAACACGATGCGAAGAATAATAAGTGCCATAAGGCAATGCCGCCCTGCGGCAAATATGAAAACGCGAATAATGGGTCAAAATGATAGCCCCATTCTATCACTCCCCTGGCCGATAACCAACCCTCGGCCCCGGGCGTCGATTTCCCGGCGGCCAGGGCCGGCCTATGAAGCCGCTCTAAAAAGCCGCGTGTGCTCCTGTTGCGCATACCGATCGGTCATGCCTGCCAGATAGTCGCCGACCGTCCGGTGCAGACCATGGTCCGCCACGCGCTGCTGGAATTTAGGTGGCAGGAGCTCGGGTCGGGCAACATAGCCGTCGAACATTTCACGCAATGCAGCCTGCGATTCGACCCGCATCGCCGACACAGTCGGATGGCGATAAACCCGGTCGTGGAGAAATCCTTCCAACTCACGTTTTTGCTCGGCCAAGGCCCGGCTCGGTACGATCACCGTCTCGTGCCCACGGACCGCCGCCGAACTGCCCATCTCTGCCTCGGCCAACCGTTTGCCCGCCATGCTGAGCAGATCGTTGACCTGCCAGTCAAGCAGTTCATGCAACACCGCCCGCCGCAACTCATCCGGCGTCAGGCCCGTAAATTGCCGCTCGACTCGCGCGGCTGCCTCGCGCCATAGCGAGAGTTCCAACAACTCGTCCAGGCTCAGTAGCCCTAACTCGAGCGCGTCGTCGGCATCATGCGTGTCGTAGGTGGCGCTGTCGGCGGCTTCGACGACTTGAACTTCCAGCAGTGGGCTGTCTTCGGGTACGCTGGCTTCGGGCGCGGTGGTGGCCTTCTTTGCGGCGCGGCTGGCCTGGCCGTCCAAGACCTCTCGCGTCAGATTCAGCCCGGGAAACGGTGAATATCGGATCTCTAATTGCTCGACAATGCGTAGTGCTTGCCGATTGTGGTTGAAGCCGCCCACATCGGCCAGGCATTCGTCGAGAACATCTTCACCGGCATGGCCAAACGGCGGGTGTCCAATGTCATGAGCCAGCGCCAGCGTCTCGACCAGATCTTCGTTCAATCGCAATGCCCGTGCCACGGTTCGTGCGATTGAGCCGACTTCAAGCGTGTGGGTTAGCCGCGTACGAGGATAGTCTCCCAAATCGCCCGTAAAGACTTGGGTCTTATAACTCAGCCGGCGATACGCCGCGCTATGAACAATTCGGTCCCGGTCGCGCTGAAACGGGCCGCGATACGGATGCGTCGGCTCGGGATGCACTCGGCCCGCCGAGTCGGCACTTTGCATCGCATAAGGCGCCAACAACACAGCTTCCCGCTCGGCAATGACCTCGGGAACCGTCTCGCTCGATTGCGGACTTTGACCCATGCTACGCCAACTCCCCCATGCTATGCCAACTCCGTGGAAAGCCACTGCCACAGGGCGTCGAGCGACTGCGGGATCACTCGGACACCGGCCAATGTGGGCATAAAATTCGAGTCGCCGTGCCAGCGAGGAACCACATGCCAATGCAGATGGCCAGGCAAGCCCGCGCCCGCCGCGCGGCCCAAGTTCAGTCCGATATTAAAGCCGTCCGCCTTCATCCCCTGTTCGAGCAGATCCGTCGCGACGGCGATCCGCTGCTGAATCTCCAACTGCTGCTCGTCCGTCAACTCACTGAGCCGGCTCTTGTGCTGACGTGGCGCAATCAACAGATGGCCGTTATTGTATGGATAGATGTTTAACGCCGTGACCGTGTGTGCGGAGTGATGCACGACACGGTGCGCACGATCCGCCGCCGGGCTATCTTCATACTGCGCCACATTACGACACAGAAAACATTCTGGATCAGCATCGACGAGAAACTGCCGCGGATCACCGGCTGCGTTTCGCGCCGCATTGGCAGCCTCATGCTCGCCGCCCGCCATGTACTCCAACCGCCACGGTGCCCACAGCCGTTCATAATCCAATGGTCAACCTCCCAGAGCTAGAAATGCGCTACCAAAACCGCAAAGGTTTTTTAGGACTCGCCGCGCGGTGCCGGTGTCCCGAGGCGTCGATGGTGCCAACCATCTTGGCGCCGACCATCTTGGCGCCGACCATCTTGGCGCCGGTCAGATTGGCGTTGGTCATGTCTGCTTCGGAGAGATTGGCCCCGACCAAATTGGCGCCGCTCAGATTTGCTCCTCGGAAATCCGCTCGCCACGCATTGCAATGATGGCAGTTCGCTCGCACATCCGCCATACTGAGATCAGCCTCACTCAAATTGGAGCCACTTAGATCGGCATTGGTCAGCACGGCATAGCGTAGGATCGCCCCAGACAGATTGCAGCCGACCATGTCCGCATCGTGGAGATTGGCACTGGTCAGATCCGTGCGCGAAAGGTCTGCTTGCTTCAAATTGGCGCCACGCAGCGTGACCTCATTCAGCACGGCGCCGGTCAAATTGGCGCCGCGCAGATCGGCCTCACGCAGATCGCTGCTGACTAGATTTGCTCCTTGGAGATCGGCTCCGCACAGATTCGCACCACGTAACTTGACGCCAGAAATCTTCTTTCCAGCCAAGCTATCCACATCCATCCGCAGCAGGACGGCTTGCGTCTTTTTGTGCTTGATTTCGATCATCTGCACACGATGCCAATGGGTGGGCCCAACGACACGCTTGGGCGTATCACCTCGATAAGGATCGCGCGACGAGCAGTTATGTGGCTTCCTGAGACGGGATTCTCAAAAACTTCTGTTTTGCTCGTGCGTTGGAAACCATCGCCGAGCCTTTTCTCTGTTACGATATTCTGCCGACGCAAGCGAGTTTCCAATGTGCCGCGGCTTCGTCCTCAAGGCTTTATTATAGCAGTTCCCGAGGATCGATGCCCCCCCAACTAGGATACTGGGAGTCTGGGCCCGCTCAACGTCGTTCAAGTACCACCGATAGAATGGTCGACCATCAGATATACCGGGCCGTATCACGAGAGACCCCGCCAAGCCGCCCGACCCCGCTCGCCAAGCAAATACTCCGGTGTTAAACTACGTAGGCTTTCGATCGAGGGCTAAGAGAGACGACTCTAGCCGCCTGATTATTCATCGAAGTCGGCGTCTGGAGACGTCCGCCACACTTGAGAGCCTGTCGCGTTCTACTTCCCTTCTCACTCCTCCCCATCCCGTTGCGTTCCATGAACTTCCGCGTCGATCTCGAAATTTTCCGTGGTCCGCTCGACCTGCTGCTCTATCTGGTGCGAAAGCACGAGGTCGAGATCGTCGATCTCCCGCTCGTGCTGATTACGGACCAATTTCTGTCCTATTTGGCCGTTCTCGAGCGACTAGACTTCGAAGTGGTGGGTGATTTTGTGGACATGGCCAGTACGCTCATCGAGCTTAAGTCTCGCCTCGTGCTGCCCCGGACCGACGAGGTCGAGGAAGAACTCGATGACCCCCGGCACGAACTTGTTCAGCGGCTGCTGGAATACAAGCGGTATAAAGATGTCGCCAGCATGCTCGAAGAACGCGGCCGCGAGTGGCAGCATCGTTTCACCCGTCTAGCCGACGATTTGCCCTCTCGCCGACTCGACATGGCTCAGCAGCCGATTCGAGAACTCGAGCTGTGGGATTTAGTCAGCGCGTTTGGACGGATCGTACGCGACAGCGCCGCCACGCGACCCTCAAACATTGTTTATGACGAGACACCGATCCACGTCTTTATGGAACAAATTCATAACCGCATCGCTCGCGAAGGTCGCCTTGCCTTTTCCGCCGTGTTCACAACCGGCATGCACAAGTCGACACTCGTCGGGCTGTTTCTGGCCGTTTTGGAACTCATGAGGCATGACCACGTCCGTAGCGAGCAGAACGAACTTTTCGGCGAGATTTGGGTGCTGCCCGGCAGCAGTTTCGATCGCCCGCTGCAATCAGCCGGCCCAGACAATTACGATCAGGTCCCAGTTTAACCGACATTGCCTAACTTCAGTTCGGATATTTTCACTTCTACAATGTGGTCCAGCCCCTTAAGCCGGCATAGTTCGCCTTGGCTCCGTGATGGACGGTTGGCAGTCGCGCGATTTCCAAGCGATGGACCCGGCGTGGTTGTTTGCAGTCGGGCGGGCAGATCATTGCGATACTCCCACGCGGGGGTATTTTGAGCGGCCCCGTGGCCACAGTAAGACCTGCGACGCTGCAATTTCTTCGGTGTGGGCCGTCGCCTTCGCACGTCGCCAGGTGTCTGGTATCTGTGCGGCCGGAAGCAAAGACCAAGCCCGACTCTTGAGAGACAGCATCGAACGGATCGTGAGGGCTAACAGTTGGCTCTCCAAGGTCATCGGGCTCAACAATTACCAGCCTGAATGCGGCTGATCAACCGCTTGCCCTTCCACTCACCGCCGCTTGCAACCAGCAGGCCTCACCGCGCGAGATCCTTCGCGCTCATCACGACCCAGCCAGCTCCGCCGCCAACCACATGACGCATGGCAGGATCGACTGATAACCACTCGGCATCGTTCACGTCTTCATAGCCTGCCAGTCGGCTGTAGATTGACTGGCGCAACAGTGGCAAAAGCCTGTGTTGTTTGTTACTGCCGAGGCGACCGTCTCCGAGCAGATCGTCAGCCATTTCGGTGAGACCAAGCGCCTCGTCAAGTTGC
>CAUYYY010000077.1:0-7868 GCA_963577165.1 Planctomycetota bacterium
CATCTGCGGCCGAGCCGGCGTTCGTCGCGGCTATTACACCGGCCGCAGCACGATCGTTCTCCGGGCTCGCACTCGAATTGAAGAGGTTGGCAAGAAGCGGCGAATTGTTATTTCGGAGATACCCTATCAGCAGTCGCGCGACCGTGTCGAACAGCGGATCCACGAGTTGGCCGCCGAAGGAAGAATCCCAGGCATCTCGGGCATCCGTAACGAAAGCGATCTCAAGGAACCGGTTCGGCTGATTGTCGAGCTGAAGCGCGACGCCGACGCGGACGTCGTGCTCAACCAGCTTTATCAGTTTTCGCCGCTCCAAGATTCTTTTTCGATTATTTTTCTGGCGCTGGTCGACGGCAAACCACGGATTCTCTCGATCAAGGAGATGCTAGAAGAGTTCCTCCGCCATCGGCTGAGCGTCATTCGTCGTCGTACGCAGTTCCTGCTCGCCCGGGCTCGCAAGCGCAAACATACGGTCGAGGGGCTCCTGCTTGCGCATGCCAATATCGACGAAGTGATTCGCGTTATCCGATCCTCGAAGACTCAGGGCGAAGCCAAACAACGGCTGATGGAAATCGAGTGTTCGGCCGCCATGCTCGAGCGAGCGCTCGGCGCGGAGGGCTTTGCTCAGTACCAGCAAGAACGGGGCACGAGTGATGTCTACTCGCTCACCGCGGTCCAGTCCGACGCGATTTTGAAGATGACGCTGGGCCAATTGGTCAATTTGGAACAGGAAAAGCTCGCCAACGAACACGCCAAGCTGCTGGAAGAAATCGCCGAGCATACTTCGATCCTCGCGGACGAAGGTCGCATCTATGCCATGATCCGTAACGATATGCACGAGGTGATCAAGAAGCACGGCAATAATCGGCGCACGGAGATCAGCGGCGAGGAAGTCGGAGACATCGATCTCGAAGACCTGATTACCGAAGAGACGATGGTCGTCTCCATCTCGCACAATGGCTACATCAAACGCACACCGGCGAGCACCTACCGTGCCCAGCGGCGTGGCGGCAAGGGTCTCAAAGGCGCCAAAGCCGACGAAGAAGATCCGATCGAGCACCTGTTTGTGGCTAGCACCCATGCCTATCTGATGTTCTTTACCAATTTCGGCAAAGTCTACTGGCAGAAGGTTTACGGTCTGCCCCAGCTTAGCCGCGAGAGCAAGGGCCGCGCGATCGTCAATCTGCTCAATCTGACCGAGGGTGAAACAATCGCCGACTGTCGTGCCGTTCGCGATTTCGATGAGCCCGGTCACTACCTGCTCATGGCCACTCGCAACGGCCTGGTCAAGAAGACCGAGCTCAAGGCGTACCGCCGTCCGATGAAGCGTGGCATCATCGCCATCAAGCTTCGCGACGGCGACGAGTTGGTCGACGTCGTGGTGGCTCGTCAGGGCGAAGAGGTTCTGCTGGCCACGGCCGACGGCATGGCCATCCGCTTCCAGCAGGACGACTTGCGGGCGATGGGGCGTAACGCGAGCGGCGTGAAGGGCGTCTCGCTCACCGGCAGCGACCGCCTGGTCGGCATGGTCGTGGCCGATCCCGAAGCGTCGCTGCTAACCGCCTGCGAATATGGTTACGGCAAGCGCACGAAGTTCGGACCGAATAAATCGGACGTCGAAACCACCACCGACGACGAGCTTACCTCGTCGAACCACTATCGCACCCAGGGTCGTGGTGGTAAGGGCCTGCGCGACATCAAAACCACGCAGCGCAACGGCAAAGTGGTGAGCATTGTCCGCGTCGACGACGACGACGAAGTTTTGATGATGACCGCCCGCGGCAAGATCCAACGGGTGCGGGCCGTCGAGATCAGTCAGATCGGTCGCAACACGCAAGGTGTGCGGATCATGGGCCTCAGCGAAGGCGACACGGTGGCGGCCGTTGTTCGCGTCCCCAAGGACGAAAACGGCGATGCAGCACCCGAGGCACCGGCGCCGCCGTCGTAACGCTTTTGGCCCAGGCCGCCAGGCCGGAAAGCGCGAAGGATTGGTTGAACCATGCGCAAGGTATTCGTTGTTCTATTGGTCAGTCCGCTGGTGCTGATCCTTGGCGTATACGGCTGCATCCGAATCGCCAACCCCAGCGCGGGCTACGATAACATCCGCATCTTCAAGGAGACAACGCACATTCTCGAGCCGCTCGATGAGACCGGCATGGTCGATTTTGTCGAATCGCTTAACCAGAGGATGAGCCGGGGCGTCACGCCCGAGAATAACGCCGCCGTGCTGTTGTGGCAGGCGGCCGGCCCGGCGGAGATTGAATCGGACCACCGCGTTGAGTTTTTCAAGCGCCTTGGCATCGAGCTGCTGCCTGACAAAGGCGCCTACCTTGTCGACTTCGACGACTTTGTCCAGGCCCATCCCGAACTGCTGCCTGACATCGAGGATACTGACGACACGACTGGTAACTCAACACCCGAAACGCTTGCCAACAAGCAGTTTGAACAAGCCTTGCGCCGTCCTTGGTCGGCCGAAGAGTTTCCGATCGTCGCGGCCTGGCTCGCAACGAATCAAGGTCCTCTCGAACTGATTGCTGCCGCCGCGGATCGCACCCATTACTATTCCCCTCACATCGGCTGGTCGGTGATCTCGACAATGCTCCCGGACATGCTGGTAGTGCGCTACGCTGCGAGAACACTTACAATGCGTGCAATGCTGCAGTTACATCAAGGAAATGTCGAAGCGGCCTGGCAGGATCTCCATCGCCGTCACCGCTTGGCAAGGTGAGTAGCACGCGTCCCAAACTCGAGTATATTCTTCCTTGACATCGGAATTGATGGCATGGCTTTCGGTGGGGATATGGCATTGGCGCAAAACCGGAAAATGTCACCCGACCAGAGAGAACAACTTAGGCAGGCGCTTCGCGAACTGCCGAGCCTGCCAAATCCTGTTGATTGCATCGACGTCGGCGAACGACTTTCGTATATCGATATGGTCGTGTACATGGCCCGGGACGTTGGCCAAATGGGCCAGGATGGTGAGGCGATCCGGTCCTCACATGTGCGTGCCAATTTGCAGATCGATTGGAACAAAGTGCTTTCATTAGGGAACAGGTGGTATGACAGAACTGTTAAGGCGTTCGATCATGACACGTACGTTCAGTGTGCGGCCGCGTTAAAAACCATTCAGGAAGACCTTGATACTCACTTGAAGAAACTACAACAACCCGCGCACCGTATCAACAGTTTTCTGAACGGTACAGCCATGTCCGTCTCACTCGGCGGAGATATGATAGCGATGATGTTGCCTTCCCCCGACGTTTTATTGCAGATGGCAACGTGCTACGAATGTTACCGTCAGCTTGTCGACATCGCCTTTGCGCTCCAGCAGTATCAAGCGGAGCATGAGTCGTATCCGGATACACTGAGCGAGCTCGTACCGAAATACCTTGCCGAGTTGCCCCAGGATCTCTTCACGGCAGAGGATCTCAAGTATCGCCGCGATGACGGTGGTTATCTGCTCCACAGCGTCGGAGCCAACCAGCAGGACGACAAGGGCCTCAGCACATGGAAGGATGACGTCACCGACGGCGACGACATCGCCGTCCGAGTTCCGCGGGTCGAGCCGGCAGCGCCGTGATTTGCCGGAAGTGACGGGCACGAAACGGCTCAGTCATATTGGCACAGAGTGGGCCCCGAACCAACCAAGCACAGCGTAAACTACGATAAGGTCGTTACCGGGTAGGCGCGGATAGCCGCATCGTGAGTGACGTGAGTGACGATGGTCATCTCCCGATGAAGCGATTGACAGACAAGCATACGGTCAAAATGTGTGTATCAAGTAGTAAATTCATGTCCCTTCAAACTGTTTCAGGATTCCATCCGGCAAAGGGGCATTGAAATCATCACTCAGGCGAAACTCGCCTGCACACAAGCCGGCGGGTCTTGGTTGCCGCGGACGCGGTACCACGGGCCTTAACTCTGCTACGGGCTGAGCCGCCTGTAAAATGAGCAAGGTTTCTCCCGCTTGCACTCGTTGAAGGCAACCGACCAAATCGCGCTGTATGTCATCCAGGCTGATCTTTATCATGCCTTTATGATACCCACCCTACCCGAGTCAAGACAAGCTCGCTGCAATCGATCCGCACCAACCGCACCAAAATAAATGCCGATTTCTCGTGTCTTGTTTCTCTTGGTTTAGCTTTTAGTCCGGTTGCGGATGCATGCTCCGCAACCTATTCTTGTGAACAAACTTTGCCCGATTTGCGTACCCAAATCGCGGTAAACCGCGTAGTATACGGCATCGGGCTCGTGTCACCACTGCCCAATCGCTCGCGCTTTCCCAGGAAATTTGAGTTCCACACATGAAAATCGCAGTCATCGGAACCGGATACGTCGGCTTGGTCACGGGCACCTGTTTTGCCGACAGTGGCAACGACGTCACCTGTGTCGATGTCCGGTCGGACATCATCGACCGCCTCCGCCGGGGTGACGTGCCGATCTTCGAGCCGGGCCTAAGTGAACTGGTAACGCGAAACGCCGCCTCTGGCCGTTTGCAATTCACAACCGACCTGCCCGCCGCCGTGAAGAGAGCCAAGCTGGTCTACTTGGCTGTCGGGACACCGCAGTCAGACAGCGGCGCCGCCGATCTCTCGTCGCTCTGGAAAGTGATCGACTCGATCGCGCCCCACTTGGCCGACGATGCGATCGTGGTGACCAAGAGCACTGTCCCGGTTGGCACCAACGCCGCTATCTACGTCCGCCTCCAAGAATTGACCGGCCGCGACGTCGACGTTGCCAGCAACCCCGAGTTTCTCAAGGAAGGCGCGGCGATCGACGATTTCATGCGCCCCGACCGCGTCGTGGTCGGTGTTCGCCTCGAAGAGGTCGCCGACGTACTGCGCGATTTATACGGCCCATTCCTACGTACCGAGAAGCCGCTGCTGGTTATGTCGCCCGAAAGTGCCGAACTAACCAAGTACGTCGCCAACGCCATGCTCTCGACCAAGATCAGCTTCATCAATGAAATGGCGAACCTCTGCGAACAGGTTGGCGGCGACATCAACGACGTGCGTCGCGGCATTGGCCACGATAGCCGCATCGGTTTTGCCTTCCTCTTTCCCGGCGTCGGCTACGGTGGCAGTTGCTTTCCCAAAGACGTTCGTGCGCTCGCTATGGTAGCCCGGGCCCAAGGTCTCGAACCGCGGTTGCTCGATGTCGTCGACCAGGTGAACGAACATCAAAAGTTGGTTATGCAGACCAAGATCGAGGAACATTTCCAAGACGATCTGGCGGGCAAGACGATTGCCGTGTGGGGTTTGGCCTTCAAACCACGCACTGACGATATCCGCGAAGCGCCGGCACTGGTACTAATCGATCGGCTGTTGGTGCTCGGTGCCAAAGTCCGGGTCCATGACCCCGAAGCGATGGACAATGTCCGCGCCGACTATGGAGACCGACTCGCTTACATCGACACGCCGCTTGACACACTCGACGCCGCCGACGCGCTGGCCATCATGACCGAGTGGGGCGAATTCCGCCAACCCGATTTTGCCGCCATGAAGGATCGCATGAGCAGTGCGGTCATCTTCGACGGCCGCAACCTATACGAGCCGGAGCAAATGCAATCGCTCGGCTTCACCTATCACAGCATCGGCCGCCGTCCGGTGTGAGGCAAATCAGAATCATGCGCCACGCTAAACGGTTTCGATCACGAACCGCCGCGTTCACGCTTGTTGAGCTGTTGGTCGTGATCGGCATCATCGGCGATCAGGCGAGTCGCCCCCGCTCCCGTCCCTCGACTCTCGACCCTTGACATGCCTCCTCGGTACTCGATCATTGTTCCCGCTTTCGATGAAGAGGCTTGGCTCGACAAAAGTCTGCCGGCGATCCATCAGGCGATGAGTTCGGTTGGCCAGCCCGGCGAACTGATCGTGGTCGACAACAACTCGACCGACGCCACGGCCGAGGTCGCCCGACGGCACGGGGCGAAGGTGGTCTTCGAGCGGATCAATCAGATATCCCGCGCACGCAACGCGGGAGCCCGATGTGCCCAGGGTGCCTACCTGGTGTTCGTCGACGCCGACACGCTCATCACGACCGATCTGCTGAAAGCCGCCTTGGCCAACCTCGAAAGCGGCACTTGCTGCGGCGGCGGGACCTTGGTCCGTTTCAAGGACTCCTGCCTATGGCACGTGCATAAGCTGGCCAGCTTTTGGAACTGGCTTTCGTCGACCATCGGCTGTGCGGCCGGTTCGTTCGTCTATTGCCTGCGCGATGCCTTCGACTCATGTGGCGGTTTTAGTGAAAAGGTTTACGCCAGCGAGGAGGTTTGGCTCTCGCGCGACTTGCGGCGATGGGGCCGCGAGCGAGAGATGCTGTTTCGCATCATTACGGATCACTGCGTTATTACCTCGGCTCGAAAGTTCGGCCATCCGATCCGCAATACGTTGGGCTTCTTGATGATCCTGCTCTTCCCACTGGCAGTCCGCTTCCGCCGCCTCTGCTTCCTGTGGTATCAGCGCCCCGCAGCAGACACAGACGGTGGTAAAAAAGGGTAGGGGAATTCCAAAATCCGAATATCGAACTTGAGACGCTCCGACCGTGCGTAGCACGGCGGCTATTGTTCCCGCCTTGTTTGAAAAGGGGCCCGTTTTCGAGCGCGCCTTGTAGGGGGGGCCCGGTGGTGTTTGATAAGGTGCTTCTTCTCGAATAGTCAAACGGTGTGAATGCGGAATTCGGAATGTCTAACAGGCGAGCCGGATGTGTCAGCTTCCGGGTGCGACGAAGATTTACCGCAGGGGACGCGGAGCAGCGCAGAGACATTGTAGGCCGGAACGAGCGGCAGCGCTGCTCCGGCAAGCCACGTAGCCCCAGCGCACCTGCCAGGCGTAGCCTGGCGACTATTGCTAATAGCTAACAGCCAGCAGCTAATAACTATCTACTAAAATTTCAAAGACCAAAACGGCACGCTATTTCATCGCCGTGGGTCATTGTAGCGAATTGCGGCCAGAATTCAAGGTGCAGAAATGGCAACCCCTAATACAGGGTGTAATGTTTAGTGGAGAGGGGGGAATAGCTGCTGGCCGTTGGCTCTCCGCCCTCTGCACTTGGCTCTCAGCTACTTGCTACCGACAACCGCCCTTAATAGTCGTACCACGCGCCCAGGCCGAGTTGTTGCTCGAACTGGTTGAAAAACTGGAACTGGCTCGACTTCCCGTTGTAATAATGCAAGCCGGTACGGAGGGTGTGGCCCGAGTGGCCGCGCCACAGCCAGCCCGTTTGCACGACGAGATTGCCGCCGAAGTTGAGTTCCTCACGCAAATGGCCATTGATCGCCAAAAACGGCGTGCCACAGGTGCCCGTCGGCCCGGGCGCACTCCAGTCGACGCCGACCTGAAATTCCCAAGGCTCGCTTCCACCATCCATATAAAACGCCCAGCCCGACTCGGCATAGAATCGTGCAGCGGGCGTCGCGTAGTAAGAAATGCCCAGCACAAGCGCGTCGCGGCTATAATTGATGCGGCTGGCCAGTGCCCCGGGATTTCGTATCGCAAACTCATCGCCCAAGTGCGAACTCAGATGGTAGTATGCAAACTTCGCTTGCCAGTTGCCGTGGCCGAACGTGAGTGGCAGCCCAGCGCGGAAATCAGTGCTCTCCATATCCCAATCTTGGTCGAGATTGAGCCGAGGAAACGCGGCGCCCTCGATGTCCAATTGCCAACCTTCGGGCCGTAAGTTGTCTGTCGTTCCATAACGGATCAACCCCACACGTCCGCCGAGCACCACATCGAGCAGCAACGTCCCGCCCTGGTCCCAGTCGATCGTGCTCGAGAGTCGCGGTTCGTGAGCCCCTGCCATGTAAGAACGATAGATCAACCCATCTGGCAGCAATTGCCAGACAGGTGCTTTGAATGCACGACCCACGAGCA
>CAUYYY010000078.1:0-7827 GCA_963577165.1 Planctomycetota bacterium
ACAGCCGAAACGGAAGCGTTTGTGGCTGAATGACGGATCGTGCGTGCGGCTGCGTCCGACACACAGGGACCACGTCTGGAGCTACGACTTTGTGGCGGACCGGACAGGTGACGTGGTGCCGGAGAACCCGACTCCCGACGGATACGACCGTGAAACGGGGCTCAGTTTGTTCAACGTCGCACACCCGAGTTTTCGGAAAAAGGAATGAAACTACTAGAGCACATCTGAAATCGGTATAGCGTATTTCCGTCGATTTTGCTCGGGATGTGGTGCAAGCTGAACGTTACATGTTTGTCCGACTCGGACTAGTTGAACATTTGCCCGCGACCGACCGCCTCGAAGGCGTCTTGAAAGTGCTCCAGCTTTGGCTGCCGGGTGCTCTTCGGCCAGGTGACGGCCACGACATCGAACCGGGCAGAGTGTTCGAGCAGTCCGTGGGCTTTGAGATAAGTGAGTGCGGCTTGCGTCAAGCGTCGCTGCTTGTCGGGGCCGACAGCTTCGACCGGATGGCCCGCGTCGTACGAGCGTCGTGTCTTCACCTCGACAAACACAACCGTGCGGTCGTCGACCGCGATCAGATCGATCTCACCGAGCCGCGAACGATCGCCGCAGGCCACAACCGTATAACCGAGCTTGTGAAGATACCGAGCCGCGACCGCTTCGCCCCGCTGCCCGAGCGTCTTGGGGGCAAACCAGCGGGCAAGTTGCTTTCGCAAACGTGATCGCATCGAAGCGTGCTCCCGGAACGGGGCGACCTCGCGTTTTTTTGTATGCAGCTAGAGCCAATGGGTGGCGGCCAGGCTACTTCTTCCTTTGGTCGGTGCGGCGTTCTTTGAGCCGGACCGCCTTGCCTACGCGATCGCGGAGAAAATAGAGCTTGGCCCGTCGCACGATGCCCGATCGTTTTACCTCGACCTTGGCGATCCGCGGCGAGTGGACCGGAAACTTGCGTTCTACGCCTTGGCCCGCTACGATCCGTCGCACGGTAAACATCTCGCGCACTCCGGCGCCGCTGCGGGCAATGACGACGCCGCTGAAAATCTGAATACGCTCTTTCTCGCCTTCGAGAATCCTGGTGTGGACGTCGACCGTATCGCCGATTTCAAACTCGGGCGGCGTGTCGGACCGATAGCCCTTTTCAATCAATTCTATCGTTTGTTGACTCATGGGATTGTTCCCTACTGCTGAAGGTGTCTGGTCGAAAAATAGGGCTGCCGGCCCCTGATGGTTCATGACGTTTTCTCTTGTGGACCGAGCAGGTCGGCCCGTCGCTGTTTTGTTCGTTTGAAGCTTTTCTGCTGCCGCCACTCGGCGATACGGCCATGGTCGCCGCTCAGCAGCACGTCGGGCACCTGGTGGCCGCGATACTCGCGTGGCCGGGTGTATTGTTCAAATTCGAGCCGTTGCCCGCCTGACGAAAACGAATCTTGTCGGCTGCTTTCTTTGTCTCCCAACACTCCTGGGACAAGTCGGATCACCGAGTCGATGACCACCATGGCCGCGACTTCGCCGCCGTTGAGCACATAGTCGCCGATCGATATCTCATCCGGTTTGAGTATGTCACTAATTCGTTGATCAAATCCCTCGTAACGCCCGCAAAGCAGTAATAACCGCTCGTGCGAGGCCAACTCCTCCACAACCGGCTGTGTCAAGCGGCGGCCCTGTGGGCTGAGCATCACCAAATGACCCGCCTCACCATCCTGTTGCTGAATTTCCTCCACGCACTCAACGACCGGCGGCGCCATCAACACCATGCCCGGCCCACCGCCGAACGGCCGATCGTCGACCGAATGGTGTTTGTCGATCGCCCAATCGCGAATGTTGTGCAGTCGGACGTCGACCAGTCCGCACTCGATGGCCCGCTTTAACAAGCTCTGGCCAAGATAGCCTGGAAACATTTCCGGAAACAAAGTGAGCACGTCGAGTCGCATGGCCCCAGTCACACAGATTTGTCGGCACGAGCTACGGCCCGCGGCATCCGTTGCGGCACCCGTTCGGTAACGCTATTCACTCTTCTTTTTCTGTCTTCGGCTTTGTTGCTGTTTTCATTTTCTCTACCGTTTTTGCCACTTTTTCTGTCCATTTCTCCTTTGCTTTCTCCGTCTTTACTTCCGTCTCCACCTTCTCTACTTTCGTCCCGTCTTCAGCTGTTTGGTCCGGAGTTGCTTCGGCTGGGGCCGCATCGGCCGGTACTTCGGCGGATTTGGTTTCTGGCGCTGCATCGCTGGCTGTGGCCTCTGGCTTTGCACCGTCAGCAGGCGCCTTGGCTTTGGCCGGTGCATCAGCCTTGGCGTCAGCTTCGGCCTTGGCCGGTGCGTCAGTTTTGGCCTTGGCTGGTGCTTTGGCTTTGGCCTCGGGTTCCGGTTTCGGTTCGGGTTTCTTCGGCAGCGAGGCGGGTGCGCCTGGATCGGGAATCACCTTGGGCTGTGCCAAAAGTCCGATCGCGGCCTTCTGCCGATCGGCATGGGTGCCGCTGGTACCGTACTTCTTGATCAGTGCGTTGACCTTCTCGGTCGGCTGGGCCCCGACGCCAAGCCAGTAATCGATCCGATCGGCCTTCAAAATGGCCCGAGCGTCCGTTTCGGGCAACATCGGGTCGTACGTCCCGAGTTCTTCGAGCACCTTGCCGCCGCGCGGTGTACGGGAGTCCATCGCACAGATGCGAAAAAATGCCCGATGTCGCCGCCCCATCTTCTTCAGACGAATTCTAACTGCCACGTAATCGTCTCCTGATAAACGGTGTGATAAGCAATAGATGCTATTCTAAAAGAGGCTGTAGGCAAACCGGTCCTAGAGAGCGGTCCGCTTATTTTTGTGGCGAACGGCCCAAGAGGGCCGTTTCCGTGTTGATATTCTTTTTTGCCTACGTCATCGGGAAGAACCTCTTACGGGCCAAGGATCGTAGGGGGGGCACTGTCCGATCGCGTGTCAGGGGGGAACTGCGCGGAGCTTGTTCCGGCCTACTCCTCGTCATCACGCAGCTTGGCCAGGACGGAGTAGTCTTCGAGCGTCGAGGTGTCGCCAGCCGTTTCCTTGCCCGAGGCGATGTCGCGGAGCAGTCGGCGCATGATCTTGCCGCTGCGGGTCTTGGGCAGCGCACCGGTGAAGCGGATGTCGTCGGGCTGAGCCAGGGCGCCGATTTCCTTGCGAACGTGTTTTTTCAGTTCGTCTCGCAGCGCGTCGCTCGGCTCGGCCGTCTTGAGCGTAACGAACACGGCGATCGCTTCGCCTTTCAGTTCGTGCGGTCGTCCGACCGCCGCGGCCTCGGCCACTTCGGGATGACTGACCAGCGCGCTTTCAATCTCAATCGTGCTAAGCCGATGGCCCGACACATTGAGCACGTCGTCGATGCGGCCCATGATCCAGTAGTAGCCATCGTCGTCGCAGCGGGCGTTGTCACCGGTCAGGTATTTGCCCGGCACGGTACTCCAATATTGCTCGCGGTAGCGCTCGTCGTCTCCCCAAAGGCCGCGGAGCATGCCGGGCCAAGGACGGGCAATCATGAGCATGCCGCCTTGGTTGGCGCCGACCGGTTGTCCGTTTTTGCCAACGATGGCCGGGACGATGCCCGGCAGCGGCTTAGTGCAACTGCCCGGCTTGGTGGGGATGGCGCCCGGCAGCGGGCTCATCATGATGCCGCCGGTCTCGGTCTGCCACCAGGTATCGACGATCGGACAGCGCTCGCCGCCGATCTTTTTGTGGTACCACATCCAGGCTTCTGGATTGATCCCTTCGCCGACCGTGCCGAGGAGTCGCAAACTGGAGAGGTCGTGCCGCTCGACATGCGCGTCGCCCCATTTGATAAACGCGCGGATGGCGGTCGGTGCGGTGTAGAAGATCGTGACCTTGTGCTCCTCGACGATCTGCCAGAAGCGATCGTCGGCCGGAAAGTTGGGTGCGCCTTCGTACATCACACAGGTCGCGCCGGCCGAAAGCGGACCGTAAACGATGTAGCTGTGCCCGGTGATCCAACCGCAGTCGGCCGTACACCAGTAAACATCGTCGTCACGATGATCGAACACCCATTCGAATGTTTTCTTGGCGTACAGGTTGTAGCCGGCCGTGGTGTGCATGACGCCTTTCGGCTTGCCGGTCGATCCGCTGGTGTAAAGAATGAAAAGCGGCACTTCGCTGTCGAGCGGCGTGGCGGGACAATCGTCCGAGGCATCATTCACAAGTTCATGCCACCAGAGGTCGCGGCCTTCTTGCATGGTGACTTCGAGGCCGGTGCGGCGGAGTACGACACACTTTTCGACGGTGGGCGACTTGGCGAGCGCCTCGTCGACGGTCGCCTTGAGCGGCAACTCTTTGCCACGCCGCCAGGCGGCGTCGGCCGTTAGCTGCAGCTTGGCGCTGGAATCTCGATTCCGATCGGCAATTGACTCGGCCGAGAAGCCGGCGAAGATCACCGAGTGGACGGCACCGACTCGGGCACAAGCGAGCATGGCGATGGCCAACTCGGGCACCATCGGCATGTAAATCGAAATGACGTCGCCCGGCACGATGCCGAGCCCTTTAAGCACGTTGGCAAATTTGCTAACTTCGCGATGCAGCTCGGCATAGGTAAGCGTGAGTCGGTCGCCCGGCTCGCCTTCCCAGTCGATGGCGATCTTGTCGCGGCGGTCGGTCGCAAGATGCGCATCGAGACAGTTGTACGAAACGTTCGTCTGTCCACCGACAAACCACTTGGCAAACGGTTCGTTCCACTCGAGCACTTTGTCGTACGGCTTGAACCAGTGGAGCTCTTCGGCCTGCTTGGCCCAAAACGCTTCGGGATCGTCGTGAGCTTCGTTCCAGAGCGCCTCGTACTCGGTCATCGACTTGATGCGTGCCTGGCCGGCGAAATCTCGACTGGGCGGAAAGAGCCGCTCCTCCTGCATCACGGTATCGATTTGGCCGGTGTTCTTATCCGTCATAGGTTTGCTTTCTCTAGATTCCCTCGTCCCCAAGCTCCGCTTGAGGACGCATATCCCCGAAGCTCTGCTTCGAAACCCACGGTTCTAACAAGTCAAGCCCAATCCGTGACAACGTCAATCAAGCCCGGCTGTCGTGCATAATTGCGTGCGCTGGAGTGTCGCCAGTGCAACGGGTCATCAACATAACCGCGTTTGAGCGGGTTGTCGTGTATATACTCTAATTTCTGTAACATCATCGTTTCATCCTGAATCTGCTTCGGCATACTTCCTCTCCTGCCAGATTTGATATTCACTTTGCGTCTTGTGCCGTAGTTTGTTTGCGCGGAGTTGTCGCAAAAGAACAGATGCTGATCTTCGCTGAAGCAGATCGATCAAACTCCTCGCGGTAAACGACTTGAATCGCTTTATCATATCCGATAAATCGGTCGCAGAAGCAATGAGATGAAGATGGTTTTCCATGATGACATAGCCGAGTAACCGGAAATCATGCTCGCGTTGAAGATATCGCCAAGAATCATAGATAACCTCGGTCGCTTCGCCGCGAGTGAATATTGGTAACCAGCCGACAATCGTGCAGGTCATGAAATAGGGGTATTCGTCCTCGAAAATTCGGTAGCGAGAACGGGTCATTATTTGTTTGCTCGAATCATAAGCTGGCGAAGCAGAGCTTCGAGAAAGTGCGTTCCCAAGCAGGAGCTTGGGAACGAGAGGTGCACTATTCATCTCGTGGAATCTCGCGGATGAACACGTTGCGGAAGTGCGTTTCGCTGCCGTGCGTTTGCAACTGGATCGGGCCGGTCTCGAACATCGGCCCTTCACGATCAAAAAAGTTGTGCATCACGGCGTTGTCGACCGTCAGTTGGTCGTTGAAATACACGGTCACCCGATCGCCAATCATCGTGATGCGGAAGCTGTTCCACTCGCCGATAGGCTTGTCCGCTTTGACCAGCGGAACGCGGCCCGGACTGCCTGGATTGTTGTTCCAGAGCCCGCCGGAGCCTGTTGAATTGCCGTGCATTTTCGCGCCTTCGGACGGATCGTTCGGATCCCAGATTTGCACTTGAGGTGAGCCACGCAGATAAATACCGCTGTCGCCGTTCGGTCGCAGCATCTTCCATTCGAGATGTAGCTCGAAGTCGCCGTAGTCTTTGTCGGTGGTCGGATAGACGCCGTGACCGTCGTTGACCATCATGCCGTCTTTGATTTGCCAGTGCTTCGCCAGATCGGCGTTGTCGTTCTTTAGTTTCTCGGCGCGCTCATCGTCGGACATCGCTTTGAGCTTATTGGGATCGAAATGCCCCAAGCCATGCCAACCGGAGAAATCCTTGCCGTTGAATAAGGCGACAAAGCCTTCGGGAGGCGTGTTCTGTTCGGCACGGGCGGCGGCCGACAGGGTGACAGTTGATAGAAGGGCAGCTAATGTCAGCAGTAAGGTGGAGATCGTTTTCATCGTCGAGTGATTCCTATTTGTGAGGGGAAGGCACTGAGGGGGAGGGAACCCATCGCCGGTTAAGAATACCCGCCGCACGGACAGATTTCAAGGTGCAGCGGCGCGGACCCGCGTACACCGGCCAAGCGTAGCTTGGCGGCTATTTTCGGATGAGGATGTGTAAGCCGGCACATTTACGTCGCCAGCACTTCATCCGTCGCGGCCAGCGCCGCGTCGAGTGCTTCGGTCGAAGGCGCTTCGGCAAGCGGCGTTTCAGCCGGTGACTCGCTACTTGAGAAGGGGCTCTCATCGGCTGCACGGTCGCCGAAGCTGATGCCCAAAGCGCGGTCCGATTGAACGGCCGCACCGTCGGCCTCGACCTGCGAGAGATGATTGACCGCGTCGATGATTGGTACGCTGGTGAACGTAGGCGGCTGATAACAGACCATTTCGCCGAAGCGGCCTTCGACGACCAGCCGGACAGCATGCATCGCCGAATTGGGTGGCCAGCACGCGATCGAATGTGGTGGGCGGCCCGCCGCGTTGCAGGTGCCCGAGCACGGCGGTTCGTGTCTCGCGATGTAAACGTTGTTCGATTTCGGCGGCGACCATGGTGCCGATGCCTCCGAGTCGCACCTGGCCTGCGTTTTTATCCTGGCCACAGGTGACCATGTCTCCGGTGGGCAGGTGGGCACTCTCGGCCACAACAACCAATGTAAAACGTTTTCCGTGGCTTTCGCGGTCGAGGATTTTGTGGCAGACATTTTCGAACGTCCAGGGGATTTCCGGGATGAGGATCACGTCACCTCCGCCGGCGATGCCCGCGTGAAGGGCGATCCAGCCGGCGTGTCGGCCCATCACCTCCAGCACCATGATCCGCTCGTGGCTGGCGGCCGTGGTATGTAGCCGGTCGAGCGCGTCGGTGGCGCAGGCCACGGCGCTGTCAAAGCCAAACGTAAAGGCCGTGGCGGAAAGATCATTGTCGATAGTTTTGGGAACGCCGACAACCGGTAAGCCATATTCATGGAACTGTTGAGCCACGGCAAGCGAGCCGTCACCGCCCACACAGATCAAGCCACTGATGCTAAGTTGTTCGAGTGTTGTCCGGACGCCAGCGAGTAGGTCAGGATCCAACTCAACGCGGTCCTGGACGCCGACCGTTGCGGCAAAGCGGTCCTTGTTCGTTGAGCCGAGGATCGTGCCGCCTCGGTTGAGGATGCCGGTGGTGTTCTTGTGGTTGAGCGGTAAATACTGAACCGGGTCGACCAGGCCCTCGTAACCTTTGATAAATCCAACGCAGTCGTAGCCGAGTTGCGAGGAACTTTTCACAACGCCGCGAATGACCGCATTGAGTTCGGGACAGTCGCCGCCGCTAGTAAGGATGCCGATGCGTTTGGTTTGGTTCGTGGTGAAGTGTGTCCGTGTGTGAAATCTCGATGATAAGGCGAGCGGCAGACGATAACCTGCCGTAGCATGGGCCCC
>CAUYYY010000079.1:0-7732 GCA_963577165.1 Planctomycetota bacterium
TGAAGTGGGCAGCGTACACGAAGCATCGGCTGTACCGCATGAGAAGCCACCGGTTGACTCGATTGCACGGGTCTTCGGGTCACGGGCCTTCGGATCACGGGCCCTCACCTCGCAGTCTTTCGAATCACGGGCCCCCGGTTCGCAGGAGGCAGGCAGGTAGCCATGGAAAACGCCATCTATTGGCCGACGTTCTTCTTCCTCTTGTTTGCCGCCCTCGCGTGCGCGTTCTCGTTGGGCGTGGTGTTTGCACAGAGCGTGGTACGGATGGCGTTTTATCTCGTGCTGGCGTTGGCGTCGACCGCGGGCCTGTTCTTTTTGGCCGGCGCCGAGTTCGTGGCGGCAATGCAAATCATGATTTATGTCGGTGGCACGCTGGTACTGCTGATTTTCGGCGTGATGCTAACGGCCCAAAGCCCCTTCGTTTCGATGAAAACTCGCGGTGGTGACTGGCTGTTGGCGGCGATTGTCGGCGGTTCGCTGTTGGCCGTGTTGCTGCCGGTCACGGTGGCTGTGCCCGAGTGGCGTGGCATGGATCGGGCCGAAGCAGAAGCGATTGAAGTCGTGCCGACAGCGACACGGCTCGGAATGGGCTTGCTCGGTGTGCGAGTGGACAAAAATGATCAGCAGTATGAGTCGCTGCTGGCCGGCATGTCGGGCTACCTGATGCCGTTTGAGATTGTCGCGATTCATTTGCTGGTGGTGTTGATCGGAGCCGCCTATCTGGCCCGACCGCGTAGACGCCGAGAATATTCGGACGGGGTACCTGCCGACACGCCGGTCACTACAGTTTAGAAAGTCAGTTTAGAAAAACAACGGTTATCACCATGATATTGGCCCATTTGCTTAACGAACCGGTTGGCGTTTCGCACTACTTGGTGGTGGGCGCGATCATGTTCGTATGTGGTGCGGTTTGCATGGCCACCAAGCGGAACACGCTGGGCGTGCTGATGGGCATCGAGCTGGTGCTCAACGGAGCGAACATTAATTTCGTAGCGTTCGGCAGTCCCTATTTGCAACGCGGCGGTTCGGCGTTGGGTCTCGAAGGCCAATTGATGGCTCTGTTTGTGATCGTGCTGGCCGCTGCCGAAGCGGCGGTGGCTTTGGCGATCGCGCTGAATTTTTATAACAACTACAACTCGATCGACATCGATCGAGGCGACCAACTTCAAGGTTGATCCAGAATGCCGTTTTCGGCCGAATCCATCTCGACCCTGCTGGCGATCGCCTGGCTGCTGCCATTGGCGTCGTTCACCGTGATCGTGCTCTCGGGCCGCGCGCTGGGACGGACAGGCAAGTTTGCCAGTGTGCTGGCGACCGCAGCGATCGTCACTGGATTTGCCCTATCACTCGTCTCGCTGGTAATCTGGCACGGCAGCGATCACGCCACGGCCCAGGGCGGGGCACCGCACGAGGCTGCGCCCGCGGAACGTGAAACCCATGCGTCGCTCGATAATGTCGAATCAGGTGTCCACTCCGGCGCGCCGTTGATTCAGCTCGTTGCGGCTGAAGTGAGCACGGAAGAGGGCGGATACACGGCGGATGCCGCCGGCGACCATGATACCCAGAAGTTGCCCACCTATTACGCCGGCGATTGGTACGCACTCGGCGTGTTTGGCGACCTGCGAATCACGATCGGCTATTACGTCGACGCGTTGACGATCATCATGTTTTGCATGGTGACGCTGATTGCCTCGTGCATCCATTTCTATGCGATCGGTTATATGCACGACGAGCTGCACGATTTCACCGACTCGGAAGTCACGCTCGCAAGCGGCGAAAAGCTGACCCGGCCCGGCCGGTTTCATCGCTTTTACCAATATATGTCGCTGTTCTGTTTCAGCATGTTGGGTGTGGTGATCTCGGGCAACATGGCGATGGTGTTTGTCTTCTGGGAATTGGTCGGCATCTGCTCTTACTTCCTGATCGGTTTTTACATCGAGCGGAAAAGTGCCTCCAACGCGGCCAACAAGGCCTTCATCGTCAATCGCGTGGGCGACTTTGGCATGATCATCGGCCTGATGGCGTTGTGGGGAAGCCTCGGTACGTTTAGTTTCGGCGACACGGCGGGGCCGGACGGCGAAACGCGGGCCGGAATCTTCAGTTTAGTGCGGCCCAAGACGCTCGAGGGCCAGGCGAACGAACATCGACTCGTCGTGCCCGATGGCATGGTGCAATGGGCGGCGCACGAGCAAGTCGCCGGTGTCGTTCTCGATCACCCGGACGACCTGGCTGCGGCACGGTCTCAGATCGCTTCCCAGACGCCCGATTGGCGCGACGATGGTTACGGCTATTGGCTGCTGGTCATTGCCGGACTGGGCATCTTCTGTGGCTGTGTGGGCAAGAGTGCCCAGTTCCCGCTGCATGTCTGGCTGCCCGACGCGATGGAAGGCCCGACGCCCGTTTCGGCGCTTGTCCACTCGGCGACGATGGTCGCGGCGGGCGTCTACCTGGTGGCGCGGTTCTTCCCGGTGTTGGCGCCCGAGGTGCTGCTTGTGATCGCCTATACCGGCTGCATTACGCTGTTCATTGCCGCCACGATCGCGATCACAGCGACCGATATCAAACGAGTTCTGGCCTATTCGACTGTCAGCCAGCTTGGCTACATGATGTTGGCCCTGGGGCTCGGCGGCTGGGTGGCGGGCGTGTTTCATCTGATTACCCATGCGTTTTTCAAGAGCCTGTTGTTCATGTGCAGCGGTTCGGTGATTCATGCCGTGCATTCAAACGAAATGACCGACATGGGTGGGTTGCTGAAGAAAATGCCGATCACGGCCATGACGATGTTGGTCGGTTGTCTGGCGATCATCGGTGCCGGCATCCCGCTCAGTACGATCGGCTTTAGCGGCTACTATTCGAAAGACGCGATCCTGGAACAGGCGTGGAGCTTCGCCAGTGTGAATCCAATGCACAATGCGTTGTTCTTCGTGCCGGCGGCCGGCGCCGCGATTACGGCGTTCTATATGTTCCGCATGTGGTACATGACATTTCTCGGCAAGCCACGCGATCAGCACCGCTATGATCATGCCCATGAGTCGCCCCGCGTGATGACAACGCCGCTGATCGTGTTGGCTCTGTTTGCGATGGCGGTGGCCTGGCCGGTGTTCGGTCTGAACGGGCTTATCGAATCGGCTCGGCCGGCTGGTACGTTGGCAACGGCCGATGGCGGCGCGCTTATGCCCAACCTGATCATTCCCAACGAACATGGCAATCACGTCGACGCGGTGAGGGTGCCGGCCGGTTTGATCGCCTTCGGCACCGCCATGTTCGGATTGCTGCTCGCCTCGGCCATCTATTGGTGGGGGCTGGTCGATCCGAATGAGATCCGGCGTCAGTTCCGCGCTGCTCATCGCTTCTTGCTCGGCAAGTGGTGGTTCGACGAACTGTATGAAGTGATTTTTATCCGGCCGACGTTGTTCGTCTCGCGCTGCATATCGGGCATCGACAAGAAAATTATTGACTCACTTATTGACGGGCTTGCCCTGGCGACGCGGAAGGTGGCCAACGTCTGGGATGCCGTGGTCGATCGCCGCGTGGTCGACGGTCTGTTTAACGGCGTGGCCTATCGGACGTGGGACGTTGCATTGGCGCTCCGCGTCGTTCAAACCGGGAAGCTGCGACAGTACGTGATGTTTATTGTGATCGGCACGGTCGCACTGTTCGTGCTCGTGTCGATCGTGCGTAGTTACGCGCTGGCCGGATAACCTTTACCGAAATTACAAAAAAAATTTACCACGGAGACACAGAGAACACTGAGAAAATGACGATGGCGAAGTTACGAACCACGAATAACGCAAATCGACACGAATTGAAAAAGATTGCGAATATCATGCGGTCAATATCGTGCATCCGCCAGGTTCTTGGGGCCTCATGCCTTTTCGTTCATTCGTGTCCATTCGCGTTATTCGTGGTTACTTTTTTCTCTGTGCCTCTGTGGTGAAAAACTACTTTCTATAATCGGAATGAAGCCATTATGGATACAGCAATTACATTTCTGTCACTTCTCGTGTTCCTGCCGGTGGTCGGATCCTTGGTGCTGACGCTGCCGTTTTTCTCCAAGGAAAATGAGGGCCTGACCAAGCTCGTTGCCTTTGGTTTTACCGTGGCGACGTTTCTGATGTCGTTGAGCTTGATCGTGGGCCATTGGTTCGGCGTTCAATTTGAATCCGGCCAGGCGGACATGCAAAGCATGTTTGCCGTCTCCTGGATCCCGTCGTTCAACATCTTCTACATGTTCGGCTTGGACGGCATCAGTTTCCCGCTGGTGATTCTCACAACGTTCATCAGTATGCTTTCGATGGCCGCAAGCTGGAACATCACGAAGCATGTTCGAGCCTACTGCATTCTGTTCCTGCTGCTCGAAACCGGGATGCTGGGCGTCTTCTTGGCGCTCGACTTTTTCCTGTTTTACGTCTTCTGGGAAGTCATGCTGTTGCCGATGTATTTCCTGATCGGCGTTTGGGGCGGGAAACGGAAGGAATACGCGGCGATCAAGTTCTTCCTCTATACGCTCGTCGGCAGTGTGCTGATGCTGATCGCAATCTTGATGCTCTACTTCAACAGCGATCTGCGAGCGCTCGACGATCAGCAATTGATCGCCAGCGGCGCTGTTTCGACGCAGCTCGACGTTTCGACACAGCTCGACGTTTCGACACAGCTCGACGGGGCATACGATTCATTGGAAGGCCAGCGGGCCGCTGAAATTGCCGCGATCCGCGCCAGTGAAACGCCGCTCCATACGTTCAACATCTTGGCTCTCCAGCAGATGGGCCAGCACACCGGCCTGTTCGGCGATCCGACCGATCCGAACAACAAGAACAACGACATTTTGTTCGGCCGTTCGCTTCAGTGGTGGGCGTTTCTGCTGCTGCTCGTCGGATTTATTATTAAAGTGCCCAGTGTGCCGTTCCACACCTGGTTGCCCGATGCGCATGTCGAAGCGCCGACGCCGATCTCGATGATCCTGGCGGGCATCCTGCTGAAAATGGGCGGCTATGGCATCATCCGCATCTGTTATCCGATCTGTCCCGACGCAGGCTACGAACTGGCCTGGTTGGTTTGTGGACTGGGCGTGGTGAGCATGGTCTACGGTGGATTTGCGGCGATCGCTCAAAAGGATTTCAAGCGTCTGGTCGCTTACAGTTCGGTGAGCCACATGGGATACGTCATGCTCGGTCTCGGCGTGTGGAGTGCCACGGCCAGACATCAGTACGATCCGCAGTATTGGCAACTCGGCATGAACGGCGCCATGTTCCAGATGATTGCCCACGGCATTAGCTCGGCTGGCATGTTCTTCCTGGTCGGGGTCATCTACGACCGTGTACATCATCGCAATTTGGACGAATTCGGCGGGCTGTTCGCCAAGATGCCCGTCTATAGTGGCATGGCGATTGGTATTTTCTTTGCGGGCCTGGGTCTGCCGGGGCTGTGCGGATTCATTGGCGAGGTGTTTGTTGTACTTTCGGTTTGGAATTACAGCATAACCCTGGCGGTCATCTCGGCCGCCGTCGTGATTATCACGGCGGCTTACATTTTGTGGACCATACAGCGGGTCTACTTGGGTCCCGAGTATAAGGGCCCGCACGCCGAGGCCCTGACGCCGATCACGTCGCGCGAACTGTCGATCGTCGCGCCGCTGCTGGCGCTGGCGATCCTGTTCGGCGTTTATCCTCAAGCGGTGTTGAACTACATGCAGCCGAGCGTGAACAAGACGGTTCAAGAGCTGGCCGATTGGACGAGAAGGGTCGAACCGATAAAAATAAAACTCAACGAGCAGGCCGAAATTGAACTGGCGGCTCGAAACAAATAGCGATCCATTTGAAAGCACCCCGGCTGCTGTGCGGCAACAGATTTACTGGCTTCTTCTTCAGCAGCCGGGGTGCTGAAGAAGAAGCTAGCTATTATTCGGACGACCCAAACAGAAACGGTGATACGTGTGGGCGAGTTAATTGATCAACTCAGCGGCGACCTCTTTGGGGTTGGAGACGCGACAGGGATCGCCATTCCTGGCAGTCTGGAACTGTTCCGGCCGGAACTGGCGATCTGCGTGACGATCCTGCTGATCCTCGTGGTTCGAGTATTCAACTGGGGCCAGAAGATCGACTCGTTCTGGCTGGCGCTCTTCGGCGTGGCGGCCGCGCTCTGCTATGCCCTGCCGCCTGAGGGCTTCGCCGAATTGGCCGGCATCGGCTCGCAAGAAATGTTTACGGGCCTGTTGGTCTACGATCCGCTTTCGGTCTGTATTCGCTCGCTGTTGCTCTTCTTTGCGCTGTTGTTCATGCTACTCACGAAGTTGACTCGTCTGACGACCAAGCAGGAGAGCCCCGATTTCTATTGTCTCGTGCTGGGCGCGACGTTGGGCTTCTGCATCATGACCTCCGCGAATCATTTGTTCACGGTATTCCTCGGTATCGAAATGGCGAGCGTTCCGTCGTACGTCATGGCCGGCATCCTCAAAGGCCGCGCAAAAAGTAGCGAGGCCGCGCTCAAGTATGCGGTTTACGGAGCCGGCGCGGCGGGCATCATGCTCTACGGCATTAGCCTGTTGGCCGGCGTACTCGGCACGGCCCATTTCCCGACACTTGCCCGGCAGTTGGTGGCGCTCGATATTCCGGCCTTGACGGCCTCGGGCGACGGCGGCCAAACGCTCATGGTCTTGGCGCTGGGCGGGTTGATGCTGATGGTCGGTTTGGCGTTTAAGTTATCGGCGGTCCCTTTTCATTTTTGGTGTCCCGATGTGTTCGAAGGCGCGCCGGCCGAGGTGGGCGCCTTGCTGTCGGTCGCGTCGAAGGCCGCCGCGCTGGCCCTGCTCTTGCGGGTGGTTGTCGGACTGGGCTTCGTTGGTGAGGCGTCGCTTGTCGTCGAGGTGGATTCAATCGAAATAGCTCCGATCGAAACGGGGCCAATCGTGGCGAGCGTGGCTGCTGATATGCCTGCCGACGGAGCGGATGGCGGGCTGTTTTTGGTTGCCGATACGGTTGTGCCTGCGGTCGGTGACAAGGCAAATCATGGGGCGAACGAAAAGCTCGCGCCGGTTCGCACCTACATCGCGATGCTGTTGGCATTTGTGGCGGCGATCACCTGCACGTTCGGCAATCTGGCGGCCTACGGGCAAACGAACATCAAGCGACTGTTGGCTTATTCGACGATCTCGCATGCCGGTTACATGATCATGCCGGTTGCCGCCGCGATGTCGCTGGCCGGCACCGACGTCTTCCTGGCCAGCGACGCGGTGGCCGCCCTGTTGTTGTACATCGCAATTTATCTGTTCATGAACCTCGGTGCGTTTTCCATCGTGGCCTTCTTGCGGGGCGTTTTGGGTAGCGAGGAAATCGACGACTATGCCGGGCTTGTGCATAAGGCGCCGTTTATCGTGGTCTGTTTCACGGTGATTCTGTTCAGCCTGGTCGGCATTCCGCCGTTCGCCGGTTTCATTGGCAAGGTGTGGGTTTTCTATTCGTTGGTTATGGCGGGCGGGCCGATCATGATGACGCTGCTGGTTATCGGCGCCTTGAACACGGCGATCAGCCTCGTTTACTATCTGCGAGTTATCAAAGTCATGACCATCGACTCGCCAAAAGAGGCTACCGCTTCGAGTGGCTTACCTTTCATCCCGGCGACTTATGTGGGTCTGGTCACGGCGCCTGTGTTGATCCTGTTCGTTTGGTTCAACGACATTTACTCTTGGGCACAACAAGCAGCGACTCAATTGTTTTCGTAAAGCGACCTGTTTCAT
>CAUYYY010000080.1:0-7704 GCA_963577165.1 Planctomycetota bacterium
ACCAAATTGAGTTTGTGGGGTCTGCATGATGGATAGTCGAAAATACCACTTCGCCGCGTTGCTGCTCATTGCCGGCTCACTAATGACAACCGGTTGCGGATGGGGTTGGACGACGACAGGACCGAGCATGGGGATCCTGTCGGTGCCGGTGCCGGTGAGCCCCTACTTTCAGGACCAGCACGAAGACGAGTTCTGGGAACACGAGCGATATGAACGGGTTCCCATTCTGGGACCGCTAACATCCGACGGTCCGGCGATGGCACTCGACCCGCCCAGCGACGACGAGGTGATGCGAGCGCTCGAAAGAGCTCGGCCGACCGAAGGAGGTATCCCGTTTCTGCACTCGGTTGAGCGAAACAACGTCCGGATCGTCAAGGAAAAGATCGCGGACTACGTCGATCCGCCCCGGGTATATCCGTTGATCGGGCCGGCCCAACAGCATCATGCACATTATAAATGCACGATCTACTTTGACGAGATAGCTCGGGTTGGCTGGCCGGTGCCCTACACGCGCAGCGACGACGACGCGCAGGAAGTCATCTATATCGACCACAATCACCTGCACATGGTGGGCAACATCGATGGCGGCCAAACCGGCAATTACTAGAACGGCGTGAAGACTGCTAGCAGACGACGGTGGTGCCTTATTTTCGCTTGCAGTTGCAGATCGCTCGAATGAACGGTCCGAATGGGGACCTATTGTTACTGCTATTGGAACGGTGTCCGCTCTGCCGGTACGATGCGAAGCTCAGAACTCGCGTACCAAGGGCCGGCAAAGGGTGGTTCGATGAAACGGACCGTTAGCAATTCTGCTGTCATCAGTGCGATTTTCGGCCTATCGCTCGTTGGGCCGTTGTGGGCCGATGCAGCCAGTGACCAATATGCTGAGGACCAATATGCCGTGGCGGCTGGCCATTATGCCAATCGCCGCTGGGACCTGGCGGCAACAGAATTCGCCACCTTCTCCGCGCAGAATCCGGACCATCCGTGGCAAGACCGCGCGACGTTTTATCATGGCGAAGCGTTGGTGCAGGTGCGTCGGTTCGAGGCCGCTCGCGTCCTGTTTCAAAAACTGCTCATCGACTATCCTCAGAGCGGTTTCGCCTCTCGGGCGCTGTTCCGAAGCGGGGAAACGGCCTATCTAAGTGGCCAGTTGGATTTAGCAAAAGCGGATCTCGAACGTTTCAACCAACCAAAGAGCGACGACCAACTGGCCCCTTACGTGCTGCTTTACTTGGCCGAGATCGCGCTCTGGCAAGGGCAAATCGCCGCGGCCGAAAAACAATTTGCTCACGCACTGCAGCAGTTTCCCGAGGGACCGCTACGGGACGACTGTCGGTTGGGGCTGGCCCGCGTCTGGCAAGCTCAGGGCCGTCGCGATGATGCGCACCGTGCATTACAGCGGCTGGTTGACGATCCCAACGGTCGGCTGGTTGATCAGGCGATGTATGAATTGGGACGGTCGCACTACCAGGCGGATCGGCTGCCCGAGGCACGGGCAACGTGGGAACAACTCTCCGAAATGTTTCCCGAGAGCCACTGGCAGGCCAAAGCGGATTTGAGCCGTGGTTGGATTTCGTACCGGGAAAAAGACTATGCGGCGGCCGCGGAAAGATTCCGAGCAATTCTCGGCGAAGACACGGCACCAGACATTCGACCAGACATTCGAATCGAGGCCCAGTATCGACTCGCTTTGGTAAGGCGAGCGGAAAAACAGTGGGACGAGGCGGCACGGCTGCTCGCGGAAGCCGCCACGTTCGTGCCGGGGCACTCACGGCTATCGGCGATCCACTTTTATGCCGGCGACAGTAATCTGATGGCGGGGAAAACCGCTGAGGCGACCGAGCAATTTGATCTTGCGCTCGCTATAGGCATCGAGACACCGTGGGCCGACGATGCAATGTTCGGAAGAATCCGGGTCGCCACCGAGCGAAGAGAGTACGCACTGGTGGACACGCTTTCCGGACAGTTTGCTAGCCAATTCCCAGAAAGTCCACTACGCGACGAGGCTGGATTCTTGCAGGCGTCTGCCTTCGTAATGCTCGGTCGTTTTCAAGAAGCGGCTCTGCCGCTCGAAGACTTCTTGGCGAACAACCCAGAGAATCCGCAGATCGCAAACTGCCGTGCGGAATTGGCGATCTGCTACGCGCATCTGGGGCAGTTTGATCGGGCCAAGACGGTGTATGACGATTTGCTGCGGCACCACGCTCAGCACGAAGTCGTGCCGCCGACGACTCGGCACTTGGCGGACGTCGCTTTTGCGGCGGGGAACCGTGCCTGGTCGAAGAAGCTGTTCGCGCGGATTGCCGACCGAGGCGGTTCGGGCGATGCGGTGGCCGATGGCCTTTCGGGTCTGGCGTGGAGTCAGTTGAAATCGAACGATTTGCCCGGCTCCGCATCGACATTCGAACGCTTGATGCGTGAATATCCTGACGATCCCCGAGCCGCTGAGACGACGCTCGCACGCGGCCAGATCTTCGAACGTTTGGATAAACCCGATCCGGCACTGGCGATGTACGAGATCGTGATCCACAAACACTCGCAAAGCCCACAGGTCGCGGCGGCCCTGTTCGGCGCCGCACGGCTACACAATCGGTTGCAGCAAGACCAGCAGGCGCAAAAACTTTATGAGCGGCTGACGACCGAACACCCCGAATTTCCGGACCGCGATGTGGTGTTGTACGAATGGGGATGGGTTCTGAAGGAGCAGGGTGACCTGGTTCAGTCGGAGAAAAAGTTCCAGACATTGTACGATGAGTTTCCAAAGAGCAAACACTGGGCTGAGGCGACCTATTTGCTGGCCGAGCGAGCCGCCGACGCCAAGCAATACGACCAAGCCCAAGAGTTGTTAAGCCAAATTCTTGGCCAGTCTGGCGACAAACAGTCGACATCGAAGAGCGGCAACGATCCGGTGGTGCCGCGTGGTCTTTATCTGCAGGGGCGAATCGCACTGGCGCGCGAATCGTGGGAAGCGGTCGAATCGCCTTTATCTCAACTCGTGCGTGAACATCCGGAGAGTACGCTGCGTCTGCCAGCCCTCTATTGGATAGCGGAGGCGAAGTTTCGCAGCGGAGATTTCGACGTGGCGGGTGAACAGTTCAAATCACTGGTCGTGCAGACCCAGGGTCACCAGGACACTTGGCTGGCTATGGTGCCGTTGCGACTGGCTCAGATACTGGCCCGCGACAAGCAGTGGGACGCCGTGCTCGAAATTGCCTTACCGGTGGAAAGCCACTTTCCCGGTTTCAAGCAGCAGTACGAAGTAGACTATTTGATTGGTCGCTGTCGTGCGGCCCTGGGTGAATTGGAAACGGCGCGGGAGGCGTATCTTCGCGTGGTTCGAGCCGGCACTGACAACAAGACCAAAACCACGGCGATGGCCCAGTGGATGATCGGCGAGACCTACATGCATCAAAAAATGTATGAACAGGCCCGGCGAGAATATCTGCGAACCGAGACGCTTTATGCGTTTCCCGAGTGGCAAGCAAGATCGTTATTACAGGCCGGAAAGTGTTATGAACTGCAAGGCCACTGGCAACGGGCCGCTGAGCTCTATGCCGAATTGAAAAAGAAATATCCCAACACGGAGTCGGTCGAGGAGGCATCTCGCCGTTTGCGGGTGTCGCAGCAGCGGGCCGGCAACGTGCGTTAGAGGGCGAGCCACGGGCGTAAGCCCGTGGGTAAAGGCGTTTTGAAAGAATGTAGGGTGGGCCGAGTTCCACGAGGCCCACGCGGCGTCTATTTGAGCAAAGTCAGAATACGATCGACCATTTTGGCAACGGAGCGAACGACCATGTTACGGACACGAACCTACGTGGTGGGCATGATTTTTTGTCTTGCACTCTTGATCGGTGGCCGCCTTGTTCATGGCGAGACGGTCACACAATCCGAGTCGCCTGACGCAGTCGCGGAGGTGGTGATTCCCAGCGATCCGACACCTGCGATGGGACCGGTTGTGGCCGAGGATCCGATACCTACTAAAAGCTTATGGAACATGCTTTGGGCGGGTGGGCCGCTGCTTGTGCCGATCCTTGTTTGTTCCTTTGTTTTGTTACTGGTCGTGTTTGAACGTACGGTTAGCTTGCGTCGCGGTCGTGTGCTGCCGCGTCCGTTCGTTAAACGGCTATTGCTGCAACTGCGCGAAAACCAGATCGATCGCGACGAGGCGCTCCAGCGATGCGAGGAAAACTCAAGCCACGTTTCGCGGGTGTTTGCGGCCGCTCTGCGAAAATGGGGCCGACCGGCAGTGGAGGTTGAGCAGGCGATCCTCGACGAAGGGGAACGTGTTTTCAACACACTGCGCCGCTACCTGCGGGCTATCAACGGCGTGGCCACAGTCAGTCCGCTGCTGGGATTATTGGGAACCGTGTGGGGGATGATGGCGGCGTTTAACGCCATCGCCACGACCGACGCCATGGGCCGGCCCGAATTGTTGGCCGGCGGCATCAGCCAGGCGCTGCTCACCACGGCGGCCGGATTGTTTGTGGCGATTCCGGCGTTGATTCTCTATCTGTTTTTCATCGGTCGCGTTGACAAGCTGGTTATGGATATCGACGCACGCGGCCAGGAGTTGGTCAATCTGATATCTGCCGAAGCGTTGCAAGACCGCAAACAGGGTAAATCATCGGGTGGCACATCGAAAACCAGGCAGGCGGCGTAACACCCAGCTGGATGACGGCGCGCCGGCCTTGTTTCTACAAAACACATACGCGGAACCACCATGCCACTCAAAACCCAGCTCGATGAACAGCCAACGGTCAATCTGACGCCGATGATCGACGTGGTCTTCATCTTGATCATTTTCTTCATGGTCGGGACGAAGTTTACGGAGCTCGAGCGCAAAATCCGTCTGCAGGTGCCCGAGGTGCCGGTTGCGGGACCGCTCACCCCGGCCCCGGAAAAGCATGTCGTCAATGTTCACCCAGACGGCCGTATCTTACTTGACCAACAACAGGTCACGCTTAAAGAACTCACGAAGAGACTCGCCGAGGCCCGAAGCCAATATCAGGACCTGGGCGTGTTGATTCGTGGCGATGGAGCGACTCGCTTTCAGCGCATGGCGGAAGTTCTGAGTGCGTGCCAACAGGCCAATGTTTCAGAACTTGGGATTTCGGTGCGGATAGCCCGGGCCGACAAGTCGCAGCATTAGAAATCACCCTCATTCGGGCGGATGGATTCGCGTTCCAACGTTCGCAATTGATTTCGAAATAATCCATTCCCGTGATATGGTCAGCGAGTTTCATGAACGGGTCCTTCTTCACACGCATTGTCCACCACGCCGTTGGCATGTCGACGATGTGGATCATTGTGTGGATCGGCCTGGTCATTCTGAGCGTCGCATTGGTTTTGCTAACACGGACGCGATGGGGGCAGTCGCGACCACTGCGCAAGTGTGCCGTCCTTTCGATTCTCGCGCATGTGTTGCTCGGATGTATTGCCACAACTGTGCAAATTGTCAGCGGCGTAACCGGCACGACCGACGCGCCCTCGGTCCGCGTGTCCATTGTTCATGGTCCCCAAGCGACAGACGATCGTGCGGATCGATCGATGCCCCAGACGCCACAGCCGTGGGCCGCGGTTACGACCGATTCGGCCATCGAGCCCGACACCGGACAACTGGCACGCCCCGATCATCCGACGCCGATCGACACGACACCGCCCGAGTCGACCGCCGTGCAAGGTGTGCCAGACAAGTTGATGGCGTCTGTCGCCAAGCAACTTTCACCCCCGTTACCGGATCACGCGTCACCAGATCCCTCGTTACCGGATGGGGTGGACGTGACGGAACCGGGACCACCAGCGGGCAGGGGCGCTGCGGCAGAACCGATTCAAGCGCCAAAGCCTCAGCGTCAAGATCCGCCAGATATCGAGTCGATGCTACCATCGCCGGAGGTTCAGCGAGCCGCGAACACGCCGCTACCGGAGATCGGTCGACAGAGCCTGCCTGCTGAGCCATCGCCCCAACCTATTCAGCGCGTCATGCCGAAACCTCGGCCGCAGACATCGCCCGAGAACGTGCCCGACCCGATCCTGGCAAACCCGATTCTGGCGGCCAAGTCGGCGGCAGCGGCGTCACGCGTTGCAAGTCCCGTTCCAGCACCGACCGACGACGCGTTGCTCGATGGCCGCACCTCGGAGCGCGCTCGTGTCATGTCGCTGCCAGCCGGCAGCTCGCAACAAGACCGAACAAACCGGGGCAACGCGGGAGAGCAAATTGCCGACGCACAAGCTTCATCCGAAACGAGGCCCGCGTCCCCGGACGTTTATCGAGATCGTACCTCACGCAATCGCGACGACCTGGTCCGCGCGCGGGGCGGTAGCGGCGATACGGAGGCGGCTGTCCGGGCCGCTCTCAAGTGGTTGGCGAACAATCAAGGTGCCGATGGACGGTGGGACGCGGACCAACACGGCGCCGGGCAAGAACGAGCCTCGCTGGACCACGACCGTCAAGGCGCCGGCATTCGCGCCGATACGGGTATCACGGGGCTGGCGCTATTGGCCTTCTTGGGTGCCGGCCACACGCATCTCGACGGCACTCATCGGAAGACGGTGTTACGAGGGCTAGAGTTTCTACTCCGCAGGCAGGCGCCGAGCGGAAATCTGGCCGGCGATGCGACACTCTATGCTCGGATGTACTGTCATGCGATGGCGACATTCGCGTTGAGCGAGGCGTATGCGATGACCGGCGACGAGCGGTTGTTGGCGGCGGCGGAGCGAGCGGTTCGATACAGTATGGCAGCGCAGGACATAGCAACCGGTGGTTGGCGTTATCAGCCGGGCGACGAGGGGGACACCAGTCAGCTTGGCTGGCAAGTCATGGCACTCCGCAGTGCCAAATTGGCCGGGATCAAGGTGCACGATGAAACCTGGCACCGCGTACGGCGTTTTCTCCACAGCGTGTCGTCCGGGATCCACGGTGGACTGGCCAGCTATCGACCGCGAGCGGCACCAAGCCGTGCGATGACGGCCGAAGCACTCGTTTGTCGCCAACTCTCGGGCCAGGCACCGAACGACCGTGCGGACCAAGAAGCGGTTGATTACGTGTTGCAAGAACTTCCTGGCGACGGCCGTGTGAATCTCTACTATTGGTACTACGCCACGTTGGGTCTGTTTCAAGATCAGGGGCCCGGCTGGGAATCATGGAACCGAGCGTTGGCGACTGCCCTCGTACCGCGGCAGGAAACGACCGGAAAAATGACGGGCAGTTGGTCGACCGATACGGTATGGGGCGGCAGCGGGGGACGCGTTTACACGACCGCGATGGGCGCATTGTGCCTGGAGGTTTACTACCGTTACGCCCGGCCTGTCGAGGTTACTGCGGGCAGGTGGGGGCGATACAAGTAGCGTCCAGAGCAACAGATAACGCTCACCGGCAACGGGCAGAACCCGTCGGCTCGGTTTGACACCGGCTGTGCCCCTTGTACAATTGATAAGGGCAGGTTCTAGTTGGACTTACGCTTACAAGCAGACGTCCCGCTGGACCTGCCACTGGGCCGGAATCACTGGGCCGAATCTGGTACATTGAACCGCTGCTCAGCTGCCGCCCGATACGAAAGATCTTTGCGATGCAACTGTTACTGGCATTTATCGGCCTCCCCGGTCCTCTTGAAGCGTTGATCGTCGGCATGATCGTTCTGCTGTTGTTCGGCAATCGCCTGCCGAGCTTAATGCGATCGCTGGGGCAGTCGATCGTCGAGTTTAAGA
>CAUYYY010000081.1:0-7696 GCA_963577165.1 Planctomycetota bacterium
TGATCAAGGCTCTCGTCATTGAGCAGAATTTCCGAAAAACCGAGGATGGCGGTCATCGGTGTTCGGATCTCGTGGCTAATGTTGGCGAGGAATTCGCCTTTCGTTTTGCTTGCCTGCTCGGCAAGTCGATTGGCGTTGGCCAGTTTCTGGTTGTTCAGTTCGAGCTCAATTCTCATTTCATTGAGTTCTTCGTGCGACTCGATCAGTTCCTCCATCGAGCGTCGGAGCGCCCCCTCGATTTGCTTCCGCTCGGTGACATTCCGCGTGATCGTCGAGACGCCGATAATTTTTCCCTGGTTGTCACGGATGGGCGAAACATTCATGGAGACTTCGATCACCGTATTGCTCTTGTGAAGTCGTACCATGTCAAAATGGTCAGTACATTCTCCTCGGCCGGCTTTTTCTAACAACGGTATGACGGTGTTCATTTGCCCGGGCGGAACCAGGAAGTCATCGCGCCGGCCGACGGCTTCGTCGGACCGGTATCCGTAGAGCTGTTCCGCGCCCTCATTCCACGATGTGATGACACCCCCGACCGTTTTGCCAATGATGGCATCCTCCGACGATTCAACAATCACGGAGAGATAGGCCGCGTTTTTTTCGGCCATCTTACGTTCGCTAATATCGCGAGCGATGACCGAGATATTGCTCGTCCGATTGTCGGCGTCCCAGACCGGTGAGACCGTCACGGATACATCGACCAGGCCACCGTCCCCTCCTTTGCGACGAACGAGCACGTCAAACGGCTCGACACACTGGCCGTCGTTAACTTGTTCGTAACATCTCGCCAATAGGCTCGCGCGCTCTTTTTCGACGAACGCCGACAAGGGTTGTCCGATCGCCTCTTCGGCCGTGATGTCATAGAGCTGCTGATCGCCAGCGTTCAACATTCGGATGACGCCATCCAAGGAGGTGCAAACAATTGCATCTTGAGAAAACTCGATGATGGCGTGGGCAATGCCGAGCTGTTCCGATTGAACTTTCAGTTCGTGCAGTACCTCGTTCAGATGGTTTTTTTCTTCGAAAAGTTCTTCGATCTGTCGTGACTGGAGGGTGACGTCCTCAATAATCAATAGCACACGTTCGCGACTCGTGCCGATCGGTCGCACGTGCATCTGTTGGATCATCAGTTCGCCGTCGTTGCTGTTGGTCGTCGGAATCGGCAGCAGGTGCTTGGTCGTGGTGCCCGAGAAGACCGCCAATTTTCCGGATTCGAACACCTCCATCAGGCCGTTGCGAATCACCGGGTCGGTGAGGCTGGGGAACAACTCGCCAAGAGTTGCGCCGATCGCGCGCTGCGGACGAATGCCCGTCCAATCGGCAAGAGTTGTATTCCAACTCGAGACGACCAGATCGCGGTCGATAGTGCAGACACCCCAGGGCATAAGGTCGTAGAGATCGTTCGCCCCGACAGGCGGGCAGTCGTTGGTATTCGTCATAAGAACCGGAGCGTTGTTAGGGGCTAGAGGGTCTGACTTAACAGCGAATCATCCACGACCAGAATGGTGGCTATCTACGCTGCTCCTTGTGCATCTTGACTCTCGAATTGCCCCGAACAAACGTCCCGCTAAGGCGAGTCGACTGGTGTTCGTCTCATGAATAAGATCGGCCCCAGTCCGGTGTCAACCGTATCGAATGATACGTTATAGAAACGACTTTCGACGGCGTCAAATCAGAGATCTGAGAGCATCGAGAATCTTGCGTCGGCTGGTATCGATCGCGCCGATCATGCACGCCACCGAGACATTTTCATGCTGAATGGACAGCCCTACCTTGAGGGGCGACTGCTCCAATGTTGTCGTCGATCGAGATGCGACGAGCTACTTCGGCGCGGACTGGTCTGGGCGACGATGGAAGAACTCGCTCACCGACTGTACCATCACGTAGAGCACCGGAATCAACAGTACGCCGAGGACCGTGGCCGCAAGCATTCCGCCAAAGACGGCCGTGCCGAGTGCTTGGCGGCTGGCCGCCCCGGCGCCACTGGCGATGACCAGCGGAATGACGCCCAGGATAAACGAAAAGGCGGTCATCAGGATCGCGAGGAAGCGAAGCCGTGCAGCGCCGACCGCCGCCTCGACGATCGACAGGCCTTCTTCGCGGCGCTGTTTGGCGAACTCGACGATCAGGATCGCGCTCTTGGCTGAAAGGCCAATCAAGAGTACGAGCCCGATCTGTGTGTAAATGTTGTTATCAAAAGCCCTAAACCAAGTGGCCAACAGTGCGCCAATAATGGCGAACGGAACGGAAAAGATCACAGCCAGCGGAATCAACCAGCCTTCATACTGAGCGGCGAGAAACAGATAGACGAACACGATGGCCAAACTGAAGATAAACGGCGTCAGATTGCCCGCCTCGATCTGCTGATAGGTGACGCCCGACCACTCGGAACCCATCGACTGCGGCAGCACCTGCCGGGAAAGGTCTTCCATCGCCTGCACGGACTGGCCGCTACTGTATCCGGGGCCTGGCTGGCCCGTGATCGTCGCCGATTTAAACATGTTGTAGCGCCAGATTGTCTGCGGACCGGCTGTGTCACTTACCGAGAGCAAGGTATTGAGCGGAACCATATCGCCAGCGTTGTTACGCACATCCAGACGATCGATATCCTCGACCCGGCTTCGGTACGCCGCATCCGCCTGGATTTGAACCTTGTAGACACGTCCGAATAGGTTGAAATCGTTGACGTAGGCCGAGCCGAGATACGCCTGCAAAGTCGAAAAGACGGAACTCAACGGAACGTTCAACGTCTTGACAACGGAACTCAACGGAACGTTCAACGTCTTGACATTGGTGCGATCAACCTCCAGAAAGAGTTGCGGAACATTGGCCTGAAAATTGTTGTTCAGCCGATCAAGTGTCGGCAGCGCGTTGCCTTGAGCGACGAGATCCCGCGCGGCCCTTTCCAGCTCGTTAACGCCCTCGCTGCCCGTCGTGTTACTGTGGCCGGTTTCTCGGGGCCGTCGCCTCAGGCTCCTTCCCCGCCACCCATCGGGTTTCGCCATTCCCCACTCCGCACTCCGCATTCAAAACGTTCGACTATTCGAGAAGTTGCCCATTATAAAACACTTCTGGGGCCCCCCTATAAGGCGCGCTCGAAAACCACACCGTTTTCAAACATGGCCGTTGCGGACTGGGAAAATTCTGGCAGAATAACGGCTTGCTTTGCATTCCGGCAATCCGTGCTTCCAAGGAGTTAAAACATGACACGCCCCGTAACGCTCTTTACCGGCCAATGGGCAGATCTCCCGATCGAAGATTTGGCGCGCAAGGCGAGCGAGTTCGGCTATCAAGGGCTCGAACTGGCCTGCTGGGGCGATCATTTCGAAATTGACAACGCCCTGGAGGACGATGGATACGTCCGGGCGAAGCGCGATCTGCTCGAGCGATACGGCCTCGAGTGTCATGCGATCAGTTCGCACCTGGTCGGCCAGGCCGTGTGCGACACGGTCGACGAGCGGCATCAGACGATTCTGCCGCCGCACATTTGGGGCGACGGCGATCCGGCCGCTGTCAATGCTCGGGCTGCCGAAGATATGAAGAACGCTGCCCGGGCCGCTCAGAAGTTTGGCGTCGGCGTTGTGAACGGATTTACCGGCTCGAGCATCTGGCCCTATCTCTACTCGTTTCCGCCGGTGTCCGATGCGATGATCACGGCCGGCTTCGATCAATTTGCCGAACGTTGGAATCCGATCCTTGATGTGTTCGCCGACAGCGGCGTCCGTTTCGGAATGGAAGTCCATCCGACCGAGATCGCCTTCGATCTTTACTCGGCGCAACGGGCACTCGAAGTCCTCGACGGACGTGAGGAATTCGGGTTCAACTTTGATCCGAGCCATCTGTTGTGGCAGGGCGTCGATCCCGTCGAGTTCTTACGGGCCTTCCCCGACCGGATCTACCACGTACACATCAAAGACGCGATTGTCACGCTCAACGGTCGCAGTGGGATCCTCTCGAGCCATCTGAACTTCGGCGACCCGCGTCGCGGATGGGACTTCCGCTCGCCCGGCCGCGGTGGCGTCAACTTTGAAGAGATCATCCGTACGCTCAACCAGATCGGCTACGAGGGACCGTTGAGCGTCGAATGGGAAGATGCTGGCATGGACCGAGACGCCGGCGCACGCGAGGCCTGCCAATTTGTGAAGGACCTCGATTTCGCCCCCGGTGTCGTGGCCTTCGACGCCGCGTTCACCGGCGACTGATCCGTTATGCTAAAACGGGGCCGTCATGCTAAAATAAGGTTAGGCGTATTGGTTCTGTCGGGCCACGAGAAGGGGTTCTATGTGTCTGCTGGCGACTTCCGCCGACGTGTGACGGCGAGTCTGTTTATCACACTGCTGCTCGCCATGCTAAGCGTCGCGCTGCCGAGCGCGCAGGCCAGCGAGATCGATACGGCTCACGAAGCCCTGTACGTCCGCTATGCCCAGCGTCTGGAGCAACTGGCTTCCTGGTGTGATGGGCAGCAGCTCGCCGAGCAGGCAGAGATCGCCCGGTCGTGGCTGCCGCCTTATGACCGCGACGTGATCCACCTGTTCGTACTCGACGATCGAGCAGCGTCATCGTCGGCCTCTTCGGATTCGCCCTCGACAAACACGCCGCTCGGCGAGTGGCGCAAAGAATTCCAAACTTTGCGGCGCGCTCAAGCAACCGAACTGTTCGGCTTGGCACGACAGGCCGCCGAGGCGCGTCGCCCATCGCTTGCCATTCGCCTGTTGACCGAGACGGTCCGCGAAGATCCCGATCACGCGGAAGCCCGCCGGATCCTCGGCTACGTGAAATACGACGATGCGTGGTGCAGGCCCTATGAGAAAAAAATGCGCAGGCGCGGCTTTGTCTGGCACGAGCAGTTTTGCTGGCTCAAAGCGTCGGACGTCGCGAGATACGAAGCCGGCGAGCGCCGCAACGGCCACCGTTGGGTGAGCCGCGAAGAGGACCTGCGGCGGCATCAGGCGATCGAACTCGGTTGGCAGATCGACACGGCTCACTACCGCGTGACGACCAACCACAGTTTGGAAGAGGGTGTCCGTCTGGCCAGTCAACTAGAACAACTGAGGCAAATCTGGCGGCAACTCTTCGCCGAGTATTATCTGCGGCGAGATGAACTGGCGCAAGCATTCGCCGGTCACCGCCTACTTCGTGGCAAGCGGGCACCGATGCAAGTCGTCTACTACCGCACTCGCGACGAGTACAACGATCAGTTGCGACCGGCTCAGCCCAAGATTGACATGACGCTGGGCATCTACCTCGACAGCTCGCGCCGCGCCTACTTCTTTGCCGGCGAGGACCAACACGCCGGCACACTGCATCACGAAGCGACGCACCAGTTGTTTCACGAAACCCGACCGGTTGTAAAAAATGTTGGGCTGCACAACAACTTTTGGATCGTCGAGGGCATCGCCACCCATATCGAGTCGTTGACTCGCCACGGCTCGTTAGCGGCGACAAGTTACTTCACGCTCGGCGGTGAAAACGACGGTCGGATTCCCGCGGCTCGCCATCGGCTGCTCGAAGATGGGTTCTACGTTCCGCTCGGCGAATTAACCGCTCTGGGCATGGACGACATACAGCAACACGCGGACATCGCGAAACTCTACAGCCAGTCGGCCGGCCTGGCCGCGTTTCTGATACACTACGATGCTGGCCGATATCGGGCAGCGCTCGAGCGATACCTTGTCGCCGTTTACACGGGCAAGGCAGATGCCGAGACGCTGGCCGAGTTGACCGGTCGCACCTACGAAGAACTCGACCTAGAATATCGGCGGTTTCTTGAGAGCGGTTCGCCTGAAGAAAACTCGCAGAACAGCGGCGAGTAATCGCTCCAGGTTGCCGCTGCTGCTTGTTTCTCCCATGCGGATACAGGAGAATGGGGCGGAATCGTATCGGTCGTGGCCGAGCGCCTGGCCACGCGGGACGTCGATTTGAAAAGCGATCTGCGAAAGGTTCGCATCATACTCGAATGAGAGAGATCTGAAGTGATGCAGTATCGAGTTCTCGGAAGTAGCGGGCTATTGGTTTCGCCGATTTGTCTTGGAACGATGACCTTCGGTACGCCGGTCGCGGAATCGGAGGCGGTGCGGCTTGTTCACGGGGCGATCGATCGAGGTATCAATTTTATCGACACCGCCAACACCTACGAGGGATACGACCGCATTGTAGGAAGTCCCGGCGGTGTCGCGGAAACGATCGTCGGCCGGGCACTGGTCGACCGACGGGACGATGTCGTTCTGGCCACAAAAGTCGGCGCTCCGATCGGCCCCGGTCACCAGGATCGAGGTTTGTCGGCCTCGCACATCGTGCGTGAACTCGAGCGGAGCCTCACCCGATTGCAGACCGACTATATCGACCTTTACATCATCCACTGGCCCGACAAGCACACTCCGTTAGAAACGACCTTCGCCGTGTTGGATCAAGTCGTTCGACAAGGAAAGGTGCGCTACGTCGGCGTCTCGAATCATTCCGCGGCCCAGTTGTGCGAGATCCTATGGATCTGCGAGCATAACCATTGGGCTCGGCCGGTTTCCTCCCAGATCCCGTTCAGCCTTCTTTGTCGAGAATTTCAACACGACCTGGACTTCTGCCTCAAACATAGCATCGGCGTCACGCCGTATCAGAGTCTGCAAGGTGGATTGCTGACGGGTAAATATCGCCGGGGTAGCGCTCCGCCAGACAATTCCCGAGCCGCCGAAAAACCGGATTGGATGTGGACGCTGGACGATGCTTTGTTTGATCGATTGGAAAGCATCGAGAAGATGGCAGTTGAAATGGACGTTTCCCCCGCGCGTTTCGCCCTGGCCTGGACGCTGGCGCAAAGCGCGATGACGTCGCTGGTCGTCGGGGCAAAACGGCTGGAGCAAATTGAAGAGGCGATCTCGGCCCTGGAGGTCGAGATTTCGAACGATTACTCTGAGCAGATCGACCGCCTCTGCTCGCCGCCATGGAAACAGCCTGACCCAATTCGGGAAACGTAAGCGCCGAGTGTTGGGGAAGATTCATAAAACGGCGGAGAGTAAAAGCGTCTTTTCGCGGCCTCATATCTTTCCTAGGCTATCTGGTCACTCACTTCGCATGGTTCATACGTTGTTCCGAGAATTCCGGCTGATTCTCCCATTCTGTCTTTCCGCAGATTTGTAATTATCCAGGATCGTGATAAACTGCTACGTGTTCGATGTGGTTTCGGTGTGTTGTTGATTGAGTGTCGTGGGAGTCGAGCATCCTTGTCGGGTCGTTTTCAATACATAGCAAAGCGGGAGGGTTTAGCAGTGTACATGCAAATTCATCGTCCCGGAAGCAAAACGGGGACAGGCACCTCCGGTCGATGCGTTCTTTCGGGAATAAACTGGCTGTGGTCGGAGCCAGTCCCCGTTTTGTTGGGTGTGCTTCTCTTTGCCGGCGGGTGCGATCAGGTCCCGCCGCCGCCGAAGCCCACGCCTCCCAAGGTTACGGTGACTCTGCCCGTGCGGAAGGACGTCCGCGAGTTTTATGACTTTACCGGTACGACCCGCGCCGTCGAATCCGTCGAGATTCGCGCACGCGTGCAAGGCTTCCTTGAGAGCATCCACTTCTCCGCCGAGTTGGATACCGAGAAGACCGTGTTCGCTGTGAACTCTGGCCCGTTGTCGCTGCGGATGTACTTGGGCACTCCGCGGCGGATAAATAGGTCGCTCAGCCGCTCCAATACGTCGTCACTCTTTAGCTT